>JBFMAS010000677.1:0-12427 GCA_040755575.1 Thermodesulfobacteriota bacterium | reverse complement strand
CGTCGCGAGGCTCTGCTTCAGCGCCTCCATCAGGTCGATCACCTGGGCGCGCGGCTGGCGCTCGGGCAGCGTGACGACCTCCTTGCCCTCGATCTTGCGCTCGATCATCTCGAGCGCGGCCTTGCGGTACTCGTCCTCGTACTGCTCGGGCGTGAACGCGTCGGTCGCGAGCTGGTCGATGAGCTTGACCGCGAGATCGACCTCCGCCGGCTTGGTCGCGACCTCGTCGCCGAGCTCGACGTCGTCGAAGCCGCGCACCTCGTCGGCGTAGAACAGCGTGTGCAGCATCAGGCCGCGGTCGGTCTGGCGCAGCAGCACGAGCTGCTGCTTGCCGCGGGTCGAGAAGCGCGCGACGGCGCACTTTCCGCTCTCGCGCATCGCGGCCGTCAGCAGGCGGTAGGGCTTGTTGCCGCCCTTGTCGGGTCCGAGCAGGTAGGCCTTGTCGAAGTACACGGGGTCGACCTTCTCGATCGGCACGAACTGCTCGATCTCGATCGACTGGTCGCTCTTGGTCTCGAGCGCGCGCAGCTCGTCCTCCGACAGCACGGCGTACTCGCCCTTCGCGTACTCGTAGCCGCGCACGGTGTCGTCGCGGTCGACGACCTCGCCGCACGCCGAGCACACGTACTGCTGGCGGAGCCGCGCCTTGTCCTTCTTGTGCAGCATGTTGAAGGACAGCGACTTCGAGCGCGTCGCAGGGTAGAGCTTCACCGGCACGGCGACGAGGCCGAAGCTGACGGTGCCCGATGCGATCGGCCTTGCGGCCATTGCAAGCCTCCTCACCCGTGGCTGCATCCGTCGGCCGCAGCGGACGGCGTACGCGACACGGCTCTCGCTGGTCTTCGGTCGACCCGACGGAACGGTTTACGACCTCCGGAACGATCGAGCCTAGCGCGGAGCCTCGGGCAACGCCATGGCGGCGACGGTCGCTGCGCGGCGTTCGCGCGCCGCGCGCTCGTCGCGGGAGCGTCGCGGCGCGTGTGCTCGCGATCGGGACCTTCGTCAAATCTTCTAATAGATCGAATGTGTGTCAGGGGGCTTGTGCTTACGCTCGCCGACGCTACAGTGGGGCACACATGGCGGCGGAGGCCCTCGGTGAAACGACGGCGCGTGCAGCGGTCGTGACGCCCGCGCGGGCTTCGCGGGTTTGAGCCAGATCGAGGCGACGTGCAGGTCTTTCACCGCAGTACGAACGTCCTTTCGAGGTTCACGATCTTCGGAGGGCTGTTCGTGATCGCAGCGCTGGTCTACGCGCTCGCGCTCATCAACCGCTCGCCGTACGTGACCCGACAGGGCGTCGCGCGCGAGCAGCCGGTGCAGTTCAGCCACAAGCACCACGTCGGCGAGCTCGGCATCGACTGCCGCTACTGCCACACCACCGTCGAGAAGCTCGCGTACGCCGGCATGCCCGCGACCAAGACGTGCATGAACTGCCACTCGCAGATCTGGGCGACCAGCGACTTCCTCGAGCCGGTCCGCGAGAGCTGGCGCACCGACGAGTCGATCCGCTGGGTCAAGGTCTACGACCTGCCGGAGTACGTCTACTTCAACCACAGCATCCACGTGAGCAAGGGCGTCGGCTGCGCCTCGTGCCACGGCCGCGTCGACCTGATGAACGCGCTCTGGCAGCAGCCGACGCTGCAGATGGAGTGGTGTCTCGAGTGCCATCGCGCCCCCGAGCGCCATCTGCGGCCGCGCCAGTTCATCTTCAGCATGGATTACCAGCAGCCGGCGGATCAGATCGCCCTCGGCGAGAAGCTCAAGAAGGAGTACGACGTCGAAGCCCGCGTCCAGTGCTCCGCGTGCCACCGGTGAGGGGCGGAAGACGGTGTCCGTGATGGAAGGACGGGATCCGACGGCGCTGCAGCGCCCGCACGGCGGCCGCGCGTACTGGCGCGGGCTCGAGGAGCTCGCGCAGAGCGAGGAGTTCTTCGCCTGGCTGCGCGCGGAGTTCCCGCGTCAAGCGCAGCTCCTCGACCACGTCGACCGCCGCCAGTTCCTGAAGCTGATGGGCGCGTCGCTCGCGCTCGCCGGGCTCGGTGCGTGCACGCGGCAGCCGACCGAGGAGGTCGTGCCGTACGTCAAGCCGCCCGAGGAGATCGTGCCGGGCGAGCCGCTGTACTTCGCGACGGCGATGCCGCTTGGCGGCACGGTGACGGGTCTGCTGGTCGAGAGCCACGAGGGCCGCCCGACCAAGGTCGAGGGCAACCCGCAGCACCCGGCGAGCCTCGGTGCGACCGACCCGTGGGCGCAGGCGTCGGTGCTGACGCTCTACGACCCGGACCGCTCGCAGGTCGTCCGCCGCGTCGACGAGATCCTCACCTGGGAGGCGTTCTCGCTCGCGCTCGCGGCCGCGCTCGAGGCGCAGGCGGAGCGCGGCGGCGCCGGGCTGCGCATCCTCACCGAGACGGTGTCCTCGCCGACGCTCGGGGCGCAGCTCGCGGCGCTGCTCGAGCGCTTCCCGCAGGCGCGCTGGCACCAGTACGAGCCGCTCGCCGCCGACAACGCGGTGGCGGGTGCGCGGCTCGCGTTCGGCACCGACGTCAACACCGTCTACCGCTTCGACCAGGCGGACGTCGTGCTGTCGCTCGACGCCGACTTCCTCTCCTGCGGCGGCGCGCACCTGCGCTACTCGCGCGACTTCGTCGCCAGGCGGCGCCTGGTCGACGGCGCCCGCGACATGAACCGGCTGTACGTCGTCGAGAGCACGCCCTCGAACACCGGCGTCAAGGCGGACGAGCGCCTCGCTCTGCGCGCGAGCAGGATCCCGGCCTTCGCGCGCGCCGTCGCGGCGGCCGTCGGGGTGCAGGTCGCGGCGCCGTCGCTCGGCGGAGATGCCGCGAGCTGGCTCGCGGCGGTGGCGCGCGACCTGCAGAGCCGCCGCGGCCGCAGCATCGTCATCGCCGGCGACCAGCAGCCGCCCGAGGTGCACGCGCTCGCGCACGCGATCAACCAGGCGCTCGGCAACGTCGGAAGGACGGTCGTCTACACCGACCCGGTCGTCGCGCGGCCCGAGCTGCAGCTCCCCTCGCTGCGCGAGCTCGTCGCCGACATGCGCGCGGGCAACGTCGAGGTGCTGCTCATGCTGGGCGGCAACCCGGTGTACGACGCGCCCGTCGACCTCGACTTCGCCGGGGCGCTCGACAAGGTGCCGATGCGCGCCCACCTCGGGCTGTTCGACGACGAGACCTCGGCGCTCTGCCAGTGGCATCTGCCCGAGTCGCACTACCTCGAGTCGTGGAGCGACGGCCGCGCGTTCGACGGCACCGCGAGCATCGTCCAGCCGCTGATCGCGCCGCTGTACGACACGCGAAGCGCGCACGAAGTGCTGGCGATGTGCCTCGGCCAGCGGCCGCGCGGCTACGACGTCGTGCGCGAGTTCTGGCGCCGCGAGCGCGGCGGCGCGGACTTCGAGCGCTTCTGGGGACGCTCGCTGAACGACGGCGTCGTCGCCGACACCGCGGCCGCGCCGAAGTCGGTCGCGCTGCGGCCGTTCGCCGCGACGCTGCCGCCGAGCCCCGACGCGGAGGACGACGGCACCCTCGAGCTGCTGTTCCGTCCCGACCCGACGGTGCTCGACGGCCGCTTCTCGAACAACGGCTGGCTGCAGGAGCTGCCGAAGCCGCTCACCAAGATCACCTGGGACAACACGGTGCAGCTCGCACCGGGGACCGCGCAGCGGCTCGGCGTCGCGAACGGCGACGTCGTCGAGCTCGATCTCGCCGGGCGCCGGGTGCGCGGCCCGGTGTGGATCACGCCGGGGCAGGCGGACGGCTCCGTCACCGTGGCGCTCGGCTACGGCCGGACGCGCGCCGGACGCGTCGGCAGCGGCAACGGCTTCAACGCCTACCTGCTGCGCACCCTGGAGGCGCCCGACGCGGCGAGCGGCGTCGTCGTCGAGCGCACCGGCGAGACGTACGCGCTCGCGTGCACGCAGCTACACGGGCTCCTCGAGGGACGCGACATCGTCCGCGCGGCGACGCTCGACGAGTACCGCGAGCACCCCGACTTCGCGCAGCACGTCGGCCACGTCCCCGCGCGCGACGAGACGATGTACGACTGGGAGTACGCCGGCTACGCGTGGGGCATGGCGGTCGACATGCAGGCCTGCGTCGGCTGCAACGCGTGCGTCGTCGCGTGCGTCGCGGAGAACAACATCGCGGTGGTGGGCAAGGACCAGGTGATGCGCGGCCGCGAGATGCAGTGGCTGCGCATCGACCGCTACTACGCCGGCGAGCCGGAAAACCCGGAGACCGTCTACCAGCCGATGTTCTGCCAGCACTGCGAGCTCGCGCCGTGCGAGGTCGTGTGCCCGGTGAACGCGACCGTGCACGACGACGAAGGCCTCAACGTGATGGTCTACAACCGCTGCGTCGGGACGCGGTACTGCTCGAACAACTGCCCCTACAAGGTCCGCCGCTTCAACTTCTACCGCTACACGAACTACAGCGACGCGAGCCTCGCGCTGCAGCGCAACCCCGACGTGACGGTGCGGTCGCGCGGCGTGATGGAGAAGTGCACGTACTGCATCCAGCGCATCAACCACGCGCGCATCGAGGCGAAGAAGGAGGGCCGCAAGGTACGTGACGGCGAGATCGTGACCGCGTGCCAGCAGGCGTGCCCGACCGACGCGCTCGTGTTCGGCGACGTCAACGACCCGAGCAGCCGCGTGTCGAAGCTCAAGAAGGAAGGGCGCAACTACAGCGTCCTCGGCGACGTCAACACGCGCCCGCGCACGACCTACCTCGCGGTCGTGCGCAACCCGAATCCCGAGCTGGCGGGCGGCCCGCAGGAGACCGGGGCATGACGACCGAGACCTCGCGCGAGAGCTACGGCGTTTCGCGGGTGCCGCCCGAGATCATCGGGCCGGGGCATACCTTCGAGTCGGTCACCGACAAGATCGCGTCGGTCGTGCTGACGACCAGGACGCCGCGCGGCTGGCTCATCGGCCTCGCGATCGCGTTCTCGCTGCTGATGCTGTTCCTGCTCGCCGTCGGCGTGCTGTTCGCCTACGGCACCGGCATCTGGGGGGTCAACATCCCCGTCGGCTGGGGCTTCGCGATCGTCAACTTCGTCTGGTGGGTCGGCATCGCGCACGCCGGCACGCTGATCTCGGCGATCCTCTTGCTGCTGCGCCAGCCGTGGCGCACGTCGATCAACCGCTTCGCCGAGGCGATGACGCTGTTCGCGGTGAGCTGCGCGGGGCTCTATCCGATCCTCCACCTCGGACGGCCGTGGCTGTTCTACTGGCTCTTGCCCTACCCGAACACCATGGGCATGTGGCCGAACTTCAGAAGCCCGCTGATGTTCGACGTGTTCGCCGTCTCGACCTACGCCACCGTGTCGTTCCTGTTCTGGTACACGGGCCTGATCCCCGACCTCGCGACGCTGCGCGACCGCTCGAAGAGCATCTTCGGACGGAAGATCTACGGCATCCTCGCGATGGGCTGGCGCGGCTCGGCGCGCCACTGGCAGCGCTACGAGACGGCGTACCTGCTGCTCGCCGGGCTCTCGACGCCGCTCGTCGTCTCGGTGCACACGATCGTCAGCTTCGACTTCGCGGTGTCGGTCATCCCCGGCTGGCACGCGACGATCTTCCCGCCGTACTTCGTCGCCGGCGCGATCTACTCGGGCTTCGCGATGGTGGTGACGCTCGCCGTCCCGATCCGCCGCTACTACGGCCTCGAGGACTTCGTCACGCTGAAGCACCTCGACAACATCGGCCGCGTCATGCTCGCGACCGGCCTCATCGTGGCCTACGGCTACACGATGGAAGCGTTCATGTCGTGGTACAGCGGCAACCTCTACGAGCGCTACATGATGTGGGCGCGCCTCAGCGGGCCGTTCGGGGTCGCGTACTGGGCGCTGATCCTGTGCAACGTCCTGATCCCGCAGCTCCTGTGGTTCAAGGGCGTCCGCGCGAACCTGCTCGCGCTGTGGCTGATCTCGATCGTGGTCAACGTCGGCATGTGGCTCGAGCGCTACGTGATCGTCGTCACCAGCCTGTCGCGCGACTACCTGCCGTCGTCGTGGTTCTACTTCTCACCGACCTTCTGGGACTGGGCGACCTACATCGGCACGCTCGGGCTGTTCTTCACGCTGCTGTTCCTCTTCATCCGCGTGCTGCCGATGATCTCGATCTTCGAGATGCGGACCCTCGTCCCCGGCGCCGAGCTCAAGGAGGAGCTACACGAGGGCGTGGAGGGCTCGCGATGAGCGCGCAGATGGTCGCGCGGCCGCCGATCTACGGCCTGCTCGCGGAGTTCACGGAGCCCAACGAGCTGATCGCGGCGATCCGTCAAGCACGCGGCGCCGGCTACCGCCGCATGGACGCGTACACGCCGTATCCCATCGAGGAGGTGTCGGAGGAGCTCGGCGTGCACGGCAACCGCCTGCCGCTGATCGTCCTGCTGGGCGCGCTCGCGGGGCTCGTCGGCGGCTACGCGCTGCAGTACTGGACGTCGGTGATCGACTACCCGCTGAACGTCGGCGGGCGGCCGCTGAACAGCATCGTCTCGTTCGTGCCGATCACCTTCGAGACCACGGTGCTGCTCGCCGCGTTCGCGGCCGTGCTGGGCATGCTCGCGCTGAACGGGCTGCCGCAGCCCTACCATCCGGTGTTCAACGTGCCGCGCTTCGCGCTCGCGAGCCGCGACCGCTTCTTCCTGTGCATCGAAGCGACCGACCCGATGTTCGACCGGGAGCTCACCCGGCGCTTCCTGGAGCGGCTCGTGCCGCGCTCGGTGTCCGAAGTTGAGCACTGAGCCGGCCGTCGCGCGGCGCCGCATGGGGCTGCTGCTCGCGCTGCCCTTGATCGCGGGCCTGGCGGGCTGCCGTCAGGACATGCAGGACCAGCCGAAGTACCTGCCGGACTCGGCGAGCCGCTTCTTCGCCGACGGCCGCGCGAACCGCCCGCTGGTGGCGGGCACGGTCGCGCACGGCTCGTTCCAGGAGAACACGGCGTACTTCGAGGGCAAGGTCGACGGCCGCCCGGCGACCGAGCTGCCGGTGCCGGTCACGCGACGGCTCCTCGAGCGCGGCCGCGAGCGCTACGACATCTTCTGCAGCCCGTGCCACGACCGCGTGGGCGAGGGCACCGGGATGATCGTGCAGCGCGGCTTCCGCCGTCCGCCGTCGTTCCACATCCCGCGCCTGCGCGAGGCGCCGGTCGGGCACTTCTACGACGTCATCACGAACGGCTTCGGGGTCATGCTGAACTACAGCGCGCAGGTGCCGGTCGACGACCGCTGGGCGATCGTCGCCTACATCCGGGCGCTCCAGCTCGCGCAGAACGCGACCGAGCAAGACGTCCCGCCCGACGAGCGTGCGAAGCTCGCCGCGCCGGCGGAGACCGGAGGCTGAGGTGGAGCTGCCTGCGAGCAGAGCCGCGCTCGACGCGGACCATCCGATCTACCGCGTGCAGCGCACCGGCCTGATGGTCGGCGTGGCGGCGCTCGTGCTGAGCGCGATCGGCTGGGTCGTCACGCCGGAGCAGTTCTACCGCTCCTACCTGCTGGGCTACCTGTTCTGGTTCGGCATCGCGCTCGGCTCGATGGCCGTCCTGATGATCCACCACATCGCGGGCGGCGCCTGGGGGGCGGTGATCCGGCGTCTGCTCGAGTCCTCGATCGGCACGATTCCGATCCTCGCGCTGTTCTTCCTGCCGATCGCCTTCGGCATGCACCACCTCTACGAGTGGACGCACGCGGCCGAGGTCGCGCACGACCCGGTGCTGCAGGCGAAGGCGCCGTACCTCAACGTACCCTTCTTCCTCGTCCGCGCGGTCTTCTACTTCGCGGTGTGGATCGCGCTCGCGACCCTGCTGCGCCGCTGGTCGCTCGAGCAGGACGCGACCGACGACCCGCGCACGACGACGCGCCTCGAGCTGCTCAGCCGGGGCGGCCTCGTGCTCTACGGCCTCACCGTCAGCTTCGCGGCGATCGACTGGATGATGTCGCTCCAGCCGCACTGGTTCTCGACGGTCTACGGGCTTCTCGTCATGGGCGGGCAGGGGCTCGCGGCGTTCGCCTTCGCGATCCCGCTCGCGGTGCTGCTGTCCCGCCAGCGCGGCCTCGCGCCCTTCTTCGGCCCCGCGCAGTTCCACGACCTCGGCAACCTGATGCTCGCGTTCACGATGATCTGGGCGTACCTCGCGTTCTCGCAGCTCCTGATCATCTGGTCGGGCAACCTGCCGGAGGAGATCTCGTGGTACCTGCGGCGGTCGGCGCACGGCTGGCCGGTGGTGGGCTACGGGCTCGTCCTGCTCGGCTTCGGGCTGCCCTTCGCCGTCCTGCTGTCGCGCCGGTTGAAGCGCACGGGACCGCAGCTCGCGATCGTCGCGCTGTGGGTCATCGCGATTCGCTTCGTCGACCTCTACTGGCTCGTCGTTCCGTCCTTCGACACGAGCGCGCTGCCGCACTGGCTCGACTTCGTGACCGTGATCGGCATCGGCGGCGTCTGGCTGTGGTTCTTCGTCGGCCGCCTGGTGAGCCACCCGGTGCTGCCGCTGCGCGACCCGTCGCTGCCCGAGGTCGAGGCATGAGCACCGAAGCGACGCGACGCGATCACCTCGAGGTGGGACGCGACCCGGAGGACAGGCGCGCGCTCGAGCAGGCGATCGAGGCGGGGCACGAGGTCGACACCGTCCGCGCGCGCGTCCTGCGCTTCACGGTGATCGGCGTCACGTCGCTGATCGCGATCGGCGTGCTCGTCGTCTGGCTCGTCGAACCGTGGCTGGTCGGGCGTCAGCGCGACGAGTACCCGCCCGCCAATCCGCTCGCGAAGACGTACGGTCGCAGCGAGCCGCCGGCGCCGCGGCTTCAGGTCGACCCGAAGCTCGACATCTACGAGCATCGCCGCGCGGAGGAGCGCCTGCTGAGCACGTACGGCTGGGTCGACCGGAAGGCGGGCGTCGTGCGTATCCCGATCGAGCGCGCGATCGACCTGCTCGCGCAGCGGGCAGGCGACGTGCCGCCGCGGCCGGAGGGCGGCGCGGGAATGGCGATCGACGGCGCGAGGGGAGGACAGCCGTGAAAATGTGCGCGCTGCCCAGCCTCGTCGCCGTCCTCCTGGCGACGGCCGGACCCGTCGTCGCGGCCGACGACGCCCCGTTTGCGGCGCCACCGGGACGCGCGGCGCTGCAGCCCGGCGACGAGACGTTCGGGATGACGGCAGGCGACCGGCCCGCGGCGTTGCGCGACGTCGCGTTCGACCAGCGACTCGACGAGCAGGTGCCGCGGGACGTCCGCCTGCGCGACGAGAGCGGCCGCGAGGTCCGCCTCGGAGACTACTTGACGGACAAGCCGGTGATCCTCTCGCTCGCATACTTCTCGTGTCCGATGCTCTGCCCGCTGCACCAGCAGGGCCTCGCGAGCTCGCTCAAGCCGCTCGGGTTCGGCGCGGGCCGCGACTTCACGGTGCTGACGGTCAGTTTCGACCCTCGCGACACTCCCGAGGTCGCTCGCGAGAAGAAGCGCGAAGTGCTCGAGCGCTATGGGCGCGACGGCGCCGTCCACGGCTGGCACTTCCTGACCGGCGACGCCGCCGAGCTCGAACGGCTGACCCGCGCCGTCGGCTTCCGCTACCAGTACGACGAGAAGCGCGGCGAGTACGCGCACCCCTCGGGAATCGTCCTGCTGACAGCCGACGGGCGGGTCTCACGCTATCTCTTCGGCATCGAGTTCTCCCCGCGCGATCTGCGCCTGGGGCTGGTCGAGACGGCCGAGCGCAAGATCGGCTCCGTCGTCGATCAGGCTCTGCTGTTCTGCTTTCACTACGACCCGGCGATGGGCCGCTACTCGGCGGTCGCGCTCAACGCGGTGCGCATCGGCGGCGCGCTCACCGTCCTCGCGATGGTCGTCTTGATCGGCGGCGCGCTGCTGCGCGAGACGAGCCGGCGTCGCGCGGCACGCCACGGGATCTCGGCCTGATGATCGGCCGGTTCTCCCTGTTCCCCGAGAACGCCTCGACGCTCGCCGGCGAGGTCGACGCGCTGTATGGGTTCCTGGTCGCGATCAGCGCCTTCTTCTCGATCCTGATCGCGCTCACGATAGTGACGTTCGCGGTCCGCTTCCGACGCAGTGTCGAGCGCCAGGTCTTTCCGAGCTGGGAAGGGATGCTCTGGCTCGAGCTGACATGGTCGGTCATCCCGCTGCTGATCGTGCTCTCGGTATTCTTCTGGAGCGCGCGTGTGTTCGTCGCACAGTATACGCCGCCCGAGAACGCCCTGCAGGTCTACGTCGTAGGCAAGCAGTGGATGTGGAAGACGCAGCACGTCGAGGGCCGGCGCGAGATCGATGAGCTGCACGTGCCGGTGGGGCGTCCGGTGCGGCTGACGATGACGTCGGAGGACGTCATCCACAGCTTCTACATTCCGGCGTTCCGCGTGAAGCAGGACGCGGTGCCCGGGCGCTACACCTCGATCTGGTTCGAGGCCACCAAGCCGGGCGTGTACCACCTGTTCTGCGCCGAGTACTGCGGCAGCCAGCACTCGCGGATGATCGGCCGCGTGGTGGCGATGGAGCCGGCGGAGTTCCAGACCTGGCTTTCGGGGGGCTCCGGCGTGGCGGGCGATTCGGAGTCGATGGCGAGCGCCGGCAAGGCGCTGTTCGAGCAGCTCGGCTGTGCGAGCTGTCACCAGCAGGCCGGGACGGCGCGCGGCCCGAGCCTCGTCGGCCTGTTCCGCCGCGAGGTGACGCTCGCCGACGGCCGCAAGGTGATCGCCGACGAGACGTATCTGCGCGAGTCGATCGTCGACCCGCAGGCGGCGGTGGTTGCCGGGTATCAGCCGATCATGCCGACGTTCCGCGGCCTGGTGAGCGAGGAGGGGCTGCTGCAGATCATCGCGTACCTCCGCTCGCTCCAGCCCTCCAGCGTGGACCCGAAGCCGATTCCGCCGGGGATGACGCACGGGCACGACGAGGCGAGGGTTGGTGACGCGACGGGCGGAAGCGAAGGGCGGCTCGCGGGCGGCGCCGGAAGCTCGGCGCCGAATCGGAGTGGGTCATGACGGAAGCGATCATCGCCGACCGCTACGGCGGCGGCGACGTCAATTATCTGAACGCGAACTACGGTGTCCGCTCGTGGCTGTTCACCAAGGACCACAAGCGGATCGGCCTCCTGTACCTCGCGTCGCTCACGGTGCTGTTCGCGCTCGGCGGCGTCGCCGCGCTCTTGCTCCGCCTCGACCTCCTGACGCCCGCCGGCGACCTGGTCTCCGACGACGCCTACAACAAGCTCTTCACGATGCACGGCGTCGTGATGGTGTTCTTTTTCCTCATCCCCTCGATCCCCGCCGTGATCGGCAACTTCGTGCTGCCCTTGATGATCGGCGCGCGCGATCTCGCGTTTCCGCGCCTCAACCTCGCGAGCTGGTACATCTTCAACGTCGGCGCGCTGTTTGCGGCCTGGTCGCTGTTCACCGGCGGCGTTGACACCGGCTGGACCTTCTACACGCCCTACAGCACGATGTCGTCGAACACGAACGTGCTGTCCGCCGCCTTTGGCGCCTTCCTGACCGGCTTCGCGTCGATCCTCACCGGCCTCAACTTCATCGTCACCATCCATCGCATGCGCGCGCCCGGCATGACGTGGGGGCGCCTGCCGCTGTTCGCCTGGGCGATGTACGCGACCAGCATCATCTTCATGCTCGGCACGCCGGTCATCGCGATCACGCTGGTGCTGATCATGGTCGAGCGGGCTTTCCGCCTCGGCATCTTCGACCCGGCTCTCGGCGGCGACCCGATTCTCTTCCAGCACCTGTTCTGGTTCTACTCGCACCCGGCGGTCTACATCATGGTCCTGCCGTCGATGGGCGTGGTGAGCGAGATCATCACCTGCTTCTCGCGCAACCACATCTTCGGGTACAGGTTCATCGCCGCCTCCAGCATCGCCATCGCACTGCTCGGCTTCCTCGTCTGGGGACACCACATGTTCGTCTCCGGGCAGTCGGTGAACGCGGGGCTGATCTTCTCGTTTCTCAGCATGTGCATCGCGATCCCGTCCGCGATCAAGGTGTTCAACTGGACGGCGACGCTCTATCGCGGCTCGATCTGGCTGCAGGCGCCGATGCTCTACGCGCTCGGCTTCATCGGGCTGTTCACGATCGGCGGCCTGACGGGTATCTTCCTCGCCGCAGCCGCGATCGACGTGCACGTGCACGACACCTACTTCGTGGTCGCGCACTTCCACTACATCATGGTGGGTGGCGCGCTGATGGGCTACCTCGGCGGGATCCACTACTGGTGGCCGAAGATCACGGGCAGGCTGTATAGCGAGGCGCTCGCCAAGGTTGCTGCGATCATCGTCTTCCTGGGCTTCAACCTGACGTTCTTCCCGCAGTTCCTGCTCGGCTACCTCGGGATGCCGCGGCGCTACCACGTCTATCCCGACGAGTTCCAGGTGCTGAACGTGCTCTCGACGGCGGGCG
>JBFMAS010000676.1:0-12923 GCA_040755575.1 Thermodesulfobacteriota bacterium | reverse complement strand
GCGCCGCGGTACGCCGCGGCGCAGCCGACGCGGCCTCGCTGGAGATCGACGGCAGGGTGACCCGGAACGTCGAGCCGCGGTTCTCGCCGCCGCTCTCGGCGTGCACCGCTCCGCCGTGCAGCTCCACGATGTGCCGGACCACCGCGAGGCCGATGCCGAGGCCGCCGTGCATCCGCGTCGAGCCGCCGTCGGCCTGCCGGAAGCGCTCGAAGACGTGCGGCAGGAAGTCGCGCTGGATGCCCTTGCCGGTGTCGCTCACCTCGATGACGACGCGCGCATCGCGCCTCTCGAGCCGCACGTCGATGTGCCCACCCGGCGGAGTGAACTTGATCGCGTTGGTGAGCAGGTTCCACACCACCTGCTGCAGGCGATCCGGATCACCGGGAACGGTCTCGACCTCGTTCGCGAGCGCGAGCGACAGGACCAGCCCCTTCGCGTCCGCCATCGGGCGCGCGGCCTCCACCGCGGCGACGAGCAGCTCGGGCAACGCCACCGGCTGCACGGCGAGCCGCAGCTTGCCGGCGGTGATCCGCGAGATGTCGAGCAGGTCGTCGATCAGCTTGCTCTGGACCTTGACGTTGCGCTCGATGACCTCAAGCGCGCGCGCCGTCGTGTCGTCGTCGAGGCGGCCCTGCTGGAGCAGGCGGACCCAGCCGAGGATCGCCGTGAGCGGCGTACGCAGCTCGTGCGACAGCGTCGAGAGGAACTCCTCCTTGAGCTTGTTGGCCTCGTGCTCCTGGCTGAACAGCAGGTTCTCGATCGCGATGCCCGTCATCTGCGCGAGCTGCAGGAACAGCGCCTCGTCGTCCTGGTCGAAGGGCGCCGCGTCCCCCTTGTCCGCGGCGCAGATCACGCCGAGGCGGCGACCCTCGCGGCCGGTGAGCGGCGCGAGCATGCACTCGACGCGCGGAAAGGGCTCGCTCGCGCCGTCGCGCTGCTCGCGTGCTGCGACGTCCGCGGCCGCGATGCGGAGCACGTGGTTGGGCCGGTCGAGCCGCGGCCCGTGGACGTGCAGCAGGTCCTGCACGGCCGTCGCGCAGGCGGCGCGCACATCGCCGTCCGAGGAGCGGAGCTGCCGTGTCCGCACGCGGTTCTCACCGAGCATCAAGCCGACGGCGACCGACGTACCGTCCAGGATGTCGCGCGCGGCGAGCAGCGCGGCATCCGCGATCGCGTCGCTCGAGGCGCCCGAGTTGATCGCCTGCGACGCGCGCGTCAAGCGCTGCAGGCGGCTCGCGTAACGCTCGAGCTGCTCCGCGTGCCGTCGCTGCGCCCGCACGGCGTTGAACAGGTCAACGAAGACCGAGACCTTGGTGCGCAGCACGTCCGGCACGATCGGCGCGACGATGAAGTCGACCGCGCCGAGCGAGTAGCCGCGCGCCACGTGCATGTCCTCGCTGTACGCGGTGATGAAGATGATCGGCGTCCGCTCCGAGGCCTTGCGCTTGCGGATCAGCATCGCCGTCTCGAAGCCGTCCATCAGCGGCATGTTGACGTCGAGCAGGATCGCCGCGAACTCGCGCTGCAGCACCCAGCGCAACGCCTCGCGCCCCGAGTCCGCCTTGACCAGGTCGACGTCGAGGTCGGCGAGCACCGCCTCGAGCGCTACCAGCTTGTCCGCACGGTCGTCGACCAGCAGGATGCTCGCCCGCTCGCCGACCGCTGCGCCGTCCGCTGCCCTCACGTGCTCCTCACCCCCCGGCGCGCTAGCGGTGCAGCCAGGCGCGCAGCACCGAAAGGAGCTGCTCCGCGTCGACCGGCTTCGCGAGGTAGTCCCACGCACCGGCGTCGATCGTCTTCTGGCGATCGCCCTTCATCGCCTTGGCCGTGACGGCGATGATCGGCAGGTCGCGGAACTCCGGCATCCGGCGGATGGCGCGCGTCGTATCGTAGCCGTCCATCTCCGGCATCATGATGTCCATGAGGACGAGGTCGATGTCGCGCTCGTCCTTCAGCGTCTGGATGGCCGCCTCGCCCGTCTCGGCGGCGCGGACGACGATGTCGTGCCGCTCGAGCACGCTCGTCAGCGCGAAGATGTTGCGGATGTCGTCGTCGACGACGAGCACCTTGCGCCCGGCGAGCACGGCGTCCGTCTCGTGCAGCGCCTCGATCATCCGCGCCTGCGCCTTCGGCAGGGCCTCGAGGGAGACGTGCAGGAAGAGGCCCGCCCGGTCGAGCAGCCGCTCGGGCGAGCGGCTGCGCAGCACGGGCCAGCGCCGGGCGAGGCGGCGCAGCGCCGCGTCCTCGTCCTCGGTCAGCTCGTCGGGCGCGTAGATCAGGATCGGAAACGGTGCACGATCGCCGTGCTCGACGATGGTCTCGGCGAGCGCGATCCCGGTCGTATCGGGCAGCGCCTGGTCGACCACCAGGCACTCGACGTCGGTCCCGGACAGCCGCTCGAGGGCCTCGGCGCCGCTCTCGCAGGTCGTCACCTGGACGCCGCAGCCCGCCAGCAGCGGCCCGAGCTTGCTGCTCGCCGCGCCCGCGGGCGAGACGAACAGGAGCCGACGCCTCGACTGGCCGAAATGGTCGCGGAGCGCGCGGAAGACCTCGTCGAGGACGTCCTTCGTCTTGATCGGCTTGGTGACGACGCGCAGGGCGCCCACGTGCAGCCCCCGCTCCGCCTCCTCGTCCGTCGAGATCACGCATACGGGGATGTGCCGCGTGCGCACGTCGTTCTTGAGACGGTCCAGCACCCGCCATCCGTCCATGTCCGGCAGGTGGAGGTCGAGCGTGATCGCGTCCGGCGCGTACTCGCTCGCGAGCGCGATCGCGTCGGCGCCACGCGCCGCGACGATCGCCTTGAAGCCGTGCTCGTGGGCGAGATCGAGCAGAAAGCGGGCGAAGTTCTCGTCGTTGTCGACCAGCAGCACGACGCGGTCACCGATCTGGACGGCGTTGCGATCGTCGCCGATCTCGTTGACCAGCATCGTCCCCTCGACCGTCGCCTCGGGGATCGGCTCGGCGACCGCCGCGACGGGCGCCGCCGCGGCGCGCAACGGCTCCGTCTTCCGGACGGCGGCGGGCGGCGTGTACTCCTGCGGCAGGTAGACCGTGAAGTTGCTGCCCTGCCCCTGCGTGCTGACGAGCTTGATCTCGCCGCCCAAGAGACGCGCGATCTCGCGGCTGATCGCGAGGCCGAGGCCGGTGCCGCCGTACTTGCGGCTCGTGCTGCCGTCCGCCTGCTGGAACGCCTCGAAGATGATCTGGTGCTTCTCCGCCGAGATGCCGATGCCGGTGTCGCGCACCGAGATCGCGAGCACCGATTTCGCGCGGTTGAGCGTCTCGTTGTCCGGGCTCCAGCCGCCGTGCGCAACGGCGAAATCGAGCCCGACCACGCCCTTGTCGGTGAACTTGAAGGCGTTCGACAGCAGGTTCTTGAGCACCTGCAGGAGGCGCTTCGAGTCCGTGCGCAGCGTCGGGGGCAGCTCCGGGTCGAGCGTGATCGCGAACTCCAGGCCGCGCGAGTCGGCGACGTGGCGGAAGGTCCGCTCGACGTACTCGCGCAGGTCGGCGAAGCGCAGCTCGCCGACGTCGACGCTCACCGTGCCCGACTCGATCTTCGACAGGTCGAGGATGTCGTTGATCAGCGTCAGCAGGTCGTTGCCGGACGAGTGGATCGTCTTCGCGAACTCCATCTGCTTGGGCGACAGGTTGCCGTCCGGGTTCCTCGAGAGCTGGTCCGACAGGATGAGCAGGCTGTTCAGCGGAGTCCTGAGCTCGTGCGACATGTTGGCGAGGAACTCGGACTTGTACTTCGACGTGAGCGCGAGCTGGGTCGCCTTCTCCTCGAGCGCCTGCCGCGCCTGCTCGACCTCCTGGTTCTTGCGCTCGACCTCGAAGTTGCGCTCCGCGAGCAGCTCCGCCTTCTCCTCGAGCTTCTGGTTGGTCTCCTGCAGCTCCTTCTGCTGGCTCTGCAGCTCCTGCGCGAGCGACTGCGACTGCTTGAGCAGGTCCTCCGTGCGCGAGTTGGCCTCGATCGTGTTGAGCACGATGCCGATCGTCTCGGTGAGCTGGTCGAGGAAGGCGAGGTGCGTGTTGCTGAAGCGGTCGAACGACGCGAGCTCGAGGACCGCCTTGACCTGGGTCTCGAAGATCACCGGCAGCACGATGATGCTGAGCGGCGTCGCCTCGCCGAGCCCGGACGAGACCCGGATGTAGTCGGACGGCACGTTCTCCGTCAGGATCTTGCTCTTCTCGAGGCCGCACTGCCCGACGAGCCCCTCGCCGAGCCGGAAGCGCGTCGGCACCTCCGGGCGCTCGCGGTACGCGTAGCTCGCGAGGAGCTGCAGCAAGGGCTCGTCCTCCTGGGCGTCGAGCGTGTAGAGCACGCCGTGCTGCGCCCCGACCAGCGGTGCGAGCTCCGACAGGATCAGCTTGCCGACCGTCAGCAGGTCGCGCTGGCCCTGCAGCATGCGGCTGAACTTCGCGAGGTTCGTCTTGAGCCAGTCCTGCTCGGCGTTCTTCTGCGTCGTGTCCTTCAGGTTGCGGATCATCTCGTTGATGTTGTCCTTGAGAGACGCAACCTCGCCGCGCGCGTCGACCGTGATCGAGCGGGTCAGGTCGCCCGTCGTCACCGCCGTCGCCACCTCGGCGATCGCGCGCACCTGCGTGGTGAGGTTCGCCGCGAGCTGGTTCACGTTGTCGGTGAGGTCCTTCCACGTGCCGGCGGCGCCCGGGACGCGCGCCTGGCCGCCGAGCTTCCCTTCGACGCCGACCTCGCGCGCGACCGAGGTCACCTGGTCGGCGAAGGTCGCGAGGGTCTCGATCATGCCGTTGATCGTGTCGGCCAGCGCCTCGATCTCGCCCTTCGCCTCGAGCGTCAGCTTGCGCTTGAGGTCGCCGTTCGCGACCGCGGTGACGATCTTCGCGATGCCGCGCACCTGGCCGGTCAGGTTGCCGGCCATGAAGTTCACGGAGTCGGTGAGGTCCTTCCACGTTCCCGCGACGCCCTTGACGTCGGCCTGGCCGCCGAGCTTGCCCTCGGTGCCGACCTCGCGCGCGACGCGCGTCACCTCCGACGCGAACGAGCTGAGCTGATCCACCATGGTGTTGATGGTGTTCTTCAGCTCCAGGATCTCGCCCTTCACGTCGACCGTGATCTTCTTCGACAGGTCGCCGTTCGCGACCGCCTTGGTGACGGCGGCGATGTTGCGCACCTGGCCGGTCAGGTTCGAGGCCATCGAGTTGACGGAGTCGGTGAGGTCCTTCCACGTGCCGGCGACGCCCTCGACCCGCGCCTCGCCGCCGAGCTTGCCCTCGGTACCGACCTCGCGCGCGACGCGCGTCACCTCCGACGCGAACGAGCGGAGCTGATCGACCATCGTGTTGATGGTGTTCTTCAGCTCCAGGATCTCGCCCTTCACGTCGACGGTGATCTTCTTCGACAGGTCGCCGTTCGCGACCGCGGTGGTGACGGCGGCGATGTTGCGCACCTGGCCGGTCAGGTTGCCGGCCATGAAGTTCACCGAGTCGGTGAGGTCCTTCCACGTGCCGGCGACGTCCTTCACGTCCGCTTGCCCGCCGAGCTTCCCCTCCGTGCCCACCTCGCGCGCGACGCGTGTGACCTCCGACGCGAACGACGAGAGCTGGTCGACCATCGTGTTGATCGTGTTCTTGAGCTCCAGGATCTCGCCCTTCACGTCGACGGTGATCTTCTTCGACAGGTCGCCCGTCGCCACGGCCTTGGTGACGTCGGCGATGTTGCGCACCTGCGCCGTCAGGTTGCCGGCCATCGAGTTCACCGAGTCGGTGAGGTCCTTCCACGTGCCGGCGACGCCCTTCACGTCCGCCTGCCCGCCGAGCTTCCCTTCCGTGCCGACCTCGCGCGCGACGCGCGTTACCTCCGACGCGAACGAGCGCAGCTGGTCCACCATCCGGTTGATGGTGTCCTTGAGCTCCAGGATCTCGCCCTTGACGTGCACGTCGATCTTGCGCGACAGGTCGCCGTTCGCGACCGCGGTCGTGACCTCGGCGATGTTGCGCACCTGGCTCGTCAGGTTGCCCGCCATGAAGTTGACGTTGTCGGTGAGGTCCTTCCAGGTGCCGGCGACGCCTTTCACGTCCGCCTGCCCGCCGAGCTTGCCCTCGGTGCCGACCTCGCGCGCGACGCGCGTCACCTCCGACGCGAACGAGGAGAGCTGGTCCACCATCGTGTTGATCGTGTCCTTGAGCTCGAGGATCTCGCCCTTGACGTGCACGGTGATCTTCTTCGACAGGTCGCCCTTCGCGACGGCGGTCGTCACCTCGGCGATGTTGCGCACCTGACCCGTCAGGTTGCGCGCCATCGAGTTCACCGAGTCGGTGAGGTCCTTCCACGTGCCGGCGACGCCCTTCACGTCCGCCTGCCCGCCGAGCTTCCCTTCCGTGCCCACCTCGCGCGCGACGCGCGTCACCTCCGACGCGAACGACGAGAGCTGGTCGACCATCGTGTTGATGACGTTCTTGATCTGCAGGATCTCGCCGCGCACGTCGACGGTGATCTTCTGGCCGAGGTCGCCGGTCGCGATCGCGGTCGCGACCTTCGACACGTCGCGCAGCTGCACGGTGAGGTTCGAGGCCATCGAGTTGACGGAGTCGGTGAGGTCCTTCCACGTCCCCGCGACGCCCTTCACGTCCGCCTGCCCGCCGAGCTTCCCTTCCGTGCCGACCTCGCGCGCGACGCGCGTCACCTCCGACGCGAACGAGCGCAGCTGATCGACCATCGTGTTGATGGTGTTCTTCAGCTCCAGGATCTCGCCCTTCACGTCGACCGTGATCTTCTTCGACAGATCGCCCGTCGCGACGGCCGTCGTCACCTCGGCGATGTTGCGCACCTGCGCCGTCAGGTTGCCTGCCATCGAGTTGACGGAGTCGGTGAGGTCCTTCCACGTGCCGGCGACGCCCTTCACGTCCGCCTGCCCGCCGAGCTTCCCTTCCGTGCCCACCTCGCGCGCGACGCGCGTCACCTCCGACGCGAACGAGGAGAGCTGGTCCACCATCCGGTTGACGGTGACCTTGAGCTCCGAGATCTCGCCCTTCACGTCGACCGTGATCTTCTTCGACAGGTCGCCGTTCGCGACCGCGGTCGTCACCTCGGCGATGTTGCGCACCTGCGCCGTCAGGTTGCCGGCCATCGAGTTCACCGAGTCGGTGAGGTCCTTCCACGTGCCGGCGACGCCCTTCACGTCCGCCTGCCCGCCGAGCTTCCCCTCCGTGCCGACCTCGCGCGCGACGCGCGTCACCTCCGACGCGAACGAGCGCAGCTGGTCCACCATCGTGTTGATGGTGTTCTTCAGCTCGAGGATCTCGCCTTCGACGTCGACGGTGATCTTCTTCGACAGGTCGCCGTTCGCGACCGCCGTCGTCACCTCGGCGATGTTGCGCACCTGCGCCGTCAGGTTGCCGGCCATGAAGTTCACCGAGTCGGTGAGGTCCTTCCAGGTACCGGCGACGCCGCCGACCTTGGCCTGGCCGCCGAGCTTGCCCTCCGTGCCCACCTCGCGCGCGACGCGCGTCACCTCGGAGGCGAACGAGCTGAGCTGCGCGACCATCGTGTTGACGGTCTTCGCGACGCGCAGGAACTCGCCGCGCAGCGGACGGCCGTCGACCTCGAGCGCCATCGAGCGCGACAGGTCGCCCTTCGCCACCGCGCCGATGACGCGTGCGGTCTCGCTGGTGGGATGCACGACGTCCGCGATCAGGCTGTTCACCGAGTCGATCGACGCCGCCCACGCGCCCGTCACGTCGCCCAGCGAGGCGCGCTGGTTGATCTTGCCCTCGCGGCCGACGACGCGGCTCAGCCGCTCGAGCTCGCTCGCCATGCGCTCGTTGAGGGCGATCGCGTCGTTGAACGCCTGTGCGATCTTGCCGTCGATGCCGTCGACGTGCTCGGGGAGGCGGAAGCGGAACGAGCCGCGCTTGAGCGCCGTGAGCGCCATCAGGAGCTGGCGCTTGTCGAGCGCCGCGCTCTCGCTCCGGTCGCCGTTGCGACGCCGCCGCAAGCCCTGGTCCAGGAGGTCGGTCTTCACGGATCTCTCGACGTCGGAGCCCGTCGACGAGCCGCTCAGGTGTCCGGTTCCCATCACGTCCCCCTTCACCGCTCCGGGTGGAAAATGTGCGTTGCGCGGTTGTACGCGCGGGGTTTTTCTGTAGCAATGCCGTTCGCGCGCACGGGGCGCGCGCCTCGTGCGTCCACCGGCCGCGGTTCCGGCTCCGCTGCCGCCGGCAGGGCCACCACCGTCGTCTCATGACCTCGCGCGGAATTCCCGAGCACGTCCAGCGGTTCGTTCGAGAGCACATCGACTCCGTCGAGCAGCTGGACGTCCTGCTGCTGCTCTTCCGGACCTCGCCCCGCGAGTGGAGCGCGGTGGCGGTGAGCCGCGAGCTGCGGATCGACCCGGTGTCGGCGGCGCGCCGCCTCGACGACTTCCACGCCCGCGAGCTGCTGACCGTCCGAGCCGGCGACGAGGCGCTGCTCTACAGCTACGTCCGCGGCGGACCGAACGACGAGGCCATCGCGGACCTGGCGACGGCCTACGCCGAGCGCCGCACCACGCTGATCCAGTTCATCTTCGAGGCGCCGAGCCGCGACGTGCGCGTCTTCGCAGACGCCTTCCGCCTGCGAAAGAAGGACAAGGACAGGGGCAACGAATGATGGCCAAGCTGGTCTACATCCTGTGCGCGCTGACGAGCCTCGCTTGCGCCGTGCTGCTGTGGCGAGCGTTCGTGCGGACGCGCGCCCGACTCCTGCTCTGGAGCGGCCTCTGCTTCCTCTGCCTGTCGCTGAACAACGCGCTGCTCTACGTCGACGTCGCCGTCGTGCCGACACTGGATCTCGCTATCTACCGGTCTCTTCCGGTCATGGTGGGTCTTGCCGTGCTCATCTACGGCCTCATCTGGGAGGTCGAATGAGTCGCACCGAGGCGCTGGGCTTTCTCGCCGGGGCGATGGTGGCGGGCTACTCGGTGGTCGCGCTGCTGTTCGCCCGCTTCTGGCGCAAGACGCGCGACCGCCTGTTCCTGATCTTCTCGGCCGCGTTCTGCCTGCTCGCGCTGCAGCGCTTCATGCTGTCGATGACCGCAGAGGCGCGCGAGGGACAGCTCGCGTTCTACCTCGTGCGCCTGCTCGCCTATCTGCTGATCCTCTGGGCGATCATCGACAAGAACCGAGCCGATACCCGCTGACGCGGACGTGCGTGAAGCCGGGCTCAAGCGGTCGCCCGGGGCAGGTGCCACGAACGGTCCTGCGGTCTCGCTGAAGCAGCGACGTCCCTCGCGCCGGGACCACGCCGCTCGAGCCCGTCCGCGCGCAGCACGACGGCATGCTCGCGGGCCTGCGTGAGGAGCGTGCGCTCGACGCCCGAGCGCAGGACCTCGCGCAAGACGACGCCGTGCAGCTTCGGGCGCCGGACGAAGTAGGCGCGCCGCTCGATCTCCGCCGAGCCCGCCGCCTCGAGCAGCTCGAGCAGACGCTCGACGCGCGCGACCAGCACCGATGACGCGCACAGCACGCCCCGGGCGACGAGGTAGCGAGCCGCCTCCGCGTCGCACGGCTGGTGGAATCCCCGCACGGTGAACGCGGGCGCAAACGCGCAACGAGGCGCCCGCGGCCCCGGCTCGACGTAGCAGCAGCCAGGCGCCGGACGCCGCGGCCTGCTGCCCATCATCACCACGGCGTCGGGGTGCCGCTTGACGATCCAGCGAGCGGTGCGGACGTAGGCGCGGAACGTCTCGTCGTTCTCGACCTCGTGCTCGCCCGCGAAGGTCGCCACCCGGGCGCCGGCGTCGAGCGCGTAGACGCGCAGCAGCGCGGAGCACAGCGCGACCGCCCGGCTCGCACGGGGCTGCCGGAACACGTTGCGCGCGGGGATCGACAGCAGCTCGCCGCAGCCGCGGGGCACGTCGCCAACCGGGAGCGCGACGGCCGTACGGGCCGCGCCGGCGAGCGGCACCACCCGGCGCAGCGTCGCCGCCAGGGCGCTCGCGGCCGGAGCCGGAGCCGCTCCCGCGCCGACCCGACCGGGCAGCGGCCGCGCGCTCCGGCGGCCCCGGACGTCTTCCCCGGCGAGCACGAGCGCCCAGAAATCGCCGCCGGTTGGTCTGCGCATGGTATTCGAGCCCTCGCCGCACGCGCCGGATGCCGGGATCGCACCGGGCGCACCCATCGCCTCAGGCGGCCGGGCTCTGTGCACCTTTCGCACCAGGTACGGCGGCGACCGCGGCCGGACCCGTGTCGCGCCCTCGGACGGGGCCGTCTCGCGCAGCCACGAGGGCTTTCCGCCGCCGCGGGCAACGCGATACCGCAAGGTATGGAGGACGCTCGCTGGGAGTTTTGTAAGAGCTGGCTTGTAGGAACTACAGGCACGGCGCTTTTGCGTACCGCGCCCCGAACGTCGCAATGCCGTACCGGCAAGGCCGGCGCGATGCTCGACGCTACCCTGGCTCGTAGCGCTTCATCGCTCGCTCTCCTCTCCGGCTTCCGAGGCAGCAAGCGCGATGCCCCGGACGGGAACGGGGGAACGGCCCTTGCACCGGACCTCTCGTCCCACCACCGCGCGACGCGTTCGCAGTTGCGACGAGTGCCCCCGCCCGCGCGCATCGAATCGAAAGGACGTCGATGCCGGGGAACAGCACCACGTACCACGAGCCCGTGGAGCGGCTGTCGAGCGAGATCCAGGACCAGCATCGCGCGATCGCCTCGCTGATGGAGGAGCTCGAGGCGATCGACTGGTACCAGCAGCGCGCCGAGGTGTGCGCGGACGACGAGCTGCGCAGCGTCCTCCTGCACAACCGCAACGAGGAGATCGAGCACGCGAGCATGGTGCTCGAGTGGATCCGGCGCCACAACGCGAAGTTCGACGAGGCGCTGCGCGTCTACCTGTTCACCGAGGGCCCGATCGTCGCCATCGAGAAGAGCGCCGAGGGCAAGGCCGTCGAGAGCGGCGGCAGCCCGGCCGGCGATCGCGCCGGCGGCGCGGCCGCGCCCCGCTCGCTCGGCATCGGCAGCCTGCGGACGGGGGAGTGAAGTGGACCTGCTGAAACGCGATCTCGCGCCCATCCTGTCCGACGCGTGGCGCCTCATCGACGAGGAAGCGAGCCGCGTGCTGCGGCTGCACCTCGCGGCCCGCAAGCTGGTCGACGTCGACGGCCCGTACGGCTGGCACCACGCCGCCGTGAACGTCGGACGGATCGCTCCGGTGACGACGGAGGAAGGTCCGCTCCGCGTCGAAGGCGTCGCGGTCGGCGTGCGGCGGGTGCAGCCGCTGATCGAGCTGCGCGCGAGCTTCGAGCTCTCGATGCGCGAGCTCGACAACGTCGCGCGCGGCGCCAAGGACCTGGCGCTCGACGCGGCCGTCACGGCAGCCGAGCGCATCGCGCGGGTGGAGGACGCGGCGGTGTTCTACGGGCTCGAGGCGGCGGGGATCCAGGGCATCGTGCCGTCGAGCCCGCATCAGAAGATCGCTCTGCCCGCCTCGGTGGTCGACTACCCGCGCGCCGTCGCCGAGGCGCTCGAGGTGCTGCGGAAATCGGGCATCGCCGGCCCGTTCGCCCTCGCGCTCGGCCCGAAGTCCTACAGCGAGCTGTCGCAGGGCGCCGAGGAAGGCTACCCGATCCGCAAGCGCATCGAGCAGCAGCTCATCGACGGCCCCCTGGTCTGGGCACCGGCGCTCGAGGGCGCGCTGGTGCTCTCGCTGCGCGGCGGCGACTTCGCGCTGACCATCGGGCACGACCTCTCGGTCGGCTACGACTGGCACGACAAGGAAGCCATCGCCCTCTACTTGACGGAATCGTTCACCTTCCGCGTGCTCGAGCCCGCCGCCGCCGTGTACCTGAGCCACTGACGCACGCGCGTCGCGCCGGCCCGTGCGGCGCAGGGAGCAGGAGATGAGAAACGTCGCCAAGAAGCTCGATCAGCAGACGATCGTCATCACGGGCGCCTCGAGCGGCATCGGCCTCGCGACCGCCAAGCTCGCCGCCGAGCGCGGCGCACGCGTCGTGCTGGCCGCCCGCAACGCCTCCGAGCTCGAGCAGGTCGCCGGGGAGATCCGGCAAGGCGGAGGGCAGGCGTCCTGCGTCGCGGTCGACGTCGCCGACCCGTCGTCGGTCGAGCACCTCGCCGACGAGGCCGTGCGCACCTGCGGCGGCTTCGACACCTGGGTCAACGACGCGGGGGTCTCGATCTTCGGCCGCTCGTGGGAGACCAAGCTCGACGACGAGCGGCGCCTGTTCGACGTCAACTACTGGGGCGTCGTGCACGGCTGCCGCGCCGCCCTGCCCCACCTGCGCGAGCGCGGCGGTACGATCATCAACGTCGGCAGCGTCGTCTCCGACCGCGCCGTACCGTTGCAGGGAGCCTACTGTGCGTCGAAGCACGCGGTGAAGGCCTACACCGACGCCCTGCGGATGGAGGTCGAGGCGGACGGCGCGCCGGTGAACGTGACGCTGGTCAAGCCGGGCGCGATCGACACGCCCTTCTTCGCGCACGCCGAGAGCGAGATGGAGACGGAGCCGAAGGCGCCCGCTCCCGTCTACGCGCCGGAGGTCGTGGCGCGCGCGATCCTCGCGTGCGCGGAGAAGCCGGTCCGCGAGATCACCGTCGGCGGCGCCGCGCGCGCGTTGTCGCTCTTCGGCATGATCGCGCCGCGTCTCAGCGACCTCTGGATGGAGCGCTTCATGTTCGAGGCGCAGAAGAAGGACGAGCTCGCGCACGGCCGCTCGAGCCTCTACGCGCCGGGTAGCGGCGGAAGCGTGAGCGGCGGGCACCCCGGGCACGTGTCGCGGTCGAGCCTCTACACCGAGGCCCTGCTGTCGGACGCGGCGCGGCTCGCACCCGCGCTCGCGCTCGGCGCGGCGACGCTCTACCTGATGCGCGGACGCCGCCAGCCGGCAGGTCTGCTCGCGCGGACGGTGGCGCCCGTACGCAGGGCGGCGCGGCGCGTGCCG
>JBFMAS010000675.1:0-7840 GCA_040755575.1 Thermodesulfobacteriota bacterium | reverse complement strand
CGACGCGCAGCCAGGTCTCCTGGTACAGGTCGTCGACCTCCGAGCCGCCGCCGGAGCGGCGCAGGAACTGGTAGAGCGGCCGCTCCCAGCGCGAGCACAGCTCGCGCAGCGCCGCAAAGTCTCCTGTGGCAACCGCCTGCATCAGCTCTTCGTCGGAGATCAACTCAGCTCATCGGCCCGTGCCGTCCGCTCGCACCGCGCGTGCCCGGCTCGCCGTCGCCCCACAGGCGGGCGGCGAGCTCCTTCGCCTCCGCGAGGACGCGCTCGAGCAGCGAGTCGCCGTCGCGGCGGAACGGGATGGTCAGCCACAGTGCGAGATAGACGATCGGTCCGAGGAAGTGGAAGAAGGTCGCGAGCACCAAGCCCGCACGGACGGCGCCGACCGGCACCGCCAGCGAGCGCGCGACGGCGACGGCAACGCCGGCGATCTTCCGCCCGGGCTGGTCGCGATACCAGCCGGCCGGGTCGACGAGCGACAGGCGGCTGCGGCAGTAGCGGCAGCGGATCGCGTCGGCGGCGATCTCCTCCGCGCAGTACGGACACTTCCGGGTCGCTTCCATGTTGACCTCCTCGCAGCATGCGCCGCGCCATCTGCGCGGTCGTGCTGCTCTCGTGCGGTGATACGTCGAGCCGCCCCGCTCGGTTCAACGCGCGCACGGGTTGTCCCGGCGGCGGCATGGGGCTAGTCTGCGTCCCCGGATCGGTTCGTCGCCCGATGGGGTCGGGCGATCGGTGGAGGTGGATCATGGTGGAGCGGAGGACCGACCGCCGCGCGCCGGCGCGGCATGGGCGTCTCGTCGCCCGCATTCTCTGGAGCGCGACTCTCGCCGCCGTCGCGGCCGGCTGCGCGACGCACTCGCTGCAGGCGCCGGCGCCCCAGGAGGGCGTCGCCTCGTGGTACGGACCGGCCTTCCACGGCCAGGCGACGGCGAGCGGCGAGACCTACGACCAGCACGAGCTGACCGCGGCGCACCGCTCGTGGCCGCTCGGCACGCGGGCGCGCGTCACCAACCTCGACAACGGCCGGGCCGTGACCGTGCGCATCAACGACCGCGGGCCGTTCGTCGACGACCGGATTCTCGACCTGTCCTATGGCGCCGCGCGGCGCCTCGGCATGGTCGAGAGCGGCACGTGCAGCGTGCGCGTCGAGCCGCTCGAGCACGGCGGCGGCACCAGCGGCGCGGTCGCGTTCGCGGTGCAGGTCGCGGCGTTCGCCGACCACGACCGCGCCGACGCGTACCGCCGGGACCTCGCGCAGCTCGACGAGCTCGAGGGCGGCTCGCTGCGCCAGCCGCGCGAGAACGTCTACGTCGCCTACGGCGGCGAGCGCAGCCGTCCGGTCTATCGCGTCCGCGTCGGGCCGTACGCGCTGCGCGAGGAAGCGCAGCTGCTCGCCTCCTCGCTCGAGCGCCGCGGTCTGCCGGCGATCGTGGTCGAGGAGGTCGTGCAGCGCTGACACGGCCAAGAGCTCGACCCTGAGTCGGACACCCGCGCGCGCAGCGCGCGGGCCGAGCACCGGGCGTCAGCCCGCAGGGGACGAAGCTTCACGAGGCTTTGCCTCGTGAAGGACGGGGACGTGCCCCCCCTCGACGACGACCCGAGGGGCGCGTGCCCCTCTTCGAGCTCGTCCCCCGGGGCGAGACGTTCTCGTCGAATACAGATTGAAATAGGCTCGCTTCCACACTAGAGCCGCGCCATGCGCTTCGACGTTCTCGACTCGAGCGGGCATCTGCCCGTCCACCTCCTCGACGCCGACGGCACGCCGCGCGACACGCACGAGGTCGTGCGCGAGATCGAAGCGCTGCCGCGCGACGCGTCGCTGCGCCTCGTCGGCACGCGCGCTCTCGCGCCCGCGCAGGCGAGCGACGTGTTCCGCGCCCTCGAAGGCCAGCCGCGTCCCTTCAGCGCGAGCCTGAGCCTCTCGGCCGTCGAGCACAAAGCCGTCGTCGAGGACGCGGCGCGCGCCGGCTGCGTGGCGATCGAGATCGAGCGCGAGGGCTCGCTCGTCGCGGGCCTCGCGTCGGGCGTGCACGAGTGTCGCGCGGCGCTCGAGCGCGCCGTGGCCGCGCTGCGCCGGGTACGCGCGCTCGGGATCGCGACGGTCGCGCGGCTGCCGCTCGGGCTCGCCGGGGACGACGAGGGCGTCTTCGAGCGCGCGCTGCGCTTCTGCCGCCGCGCGTTGATCGCGGTGCCGGTCGTCACGCGTGGCGACCTCGAGGGCGAACCCGCGCGGAGGGACGCCGGCGAAGCGGAGCTCGAGCGCGCCCCGCTGATGGACGCCGAGAGCCTCGAGAACGGCGTTCACTGGGCACGGCGACGCCTCGCGCGCCACGGCGCGATCTGGCGCAGGGCGCTGTTCCCGGGCGGCGTCCGCGCCGTCGCGCTCGCGGCGGGCTACCGGCTGCGCGCCGACGCGGCGCGGGCGCGGCGCGGCCGCTACACCGCGCGGATGCAGCTCCTGCGCGCGCTGAACCGCACGATGCGCGCGCGCACGCGCTCGCCGTACCTGATGACGCTCGTCGGACGGGAGGGTCTTCCGGCCGGCTCGGTCGCGCGCCGCGCGTGGCTGCGCACCAAGGCGGTCAGCGACGGCCGCATGCGGTCGCTGCTCATCCAGGTGGAAGGGGCGCTCGACCTGCGCGGGGCGCGCGCGCTGCTCAAGCGCGTCACCCAGGCGGTGCAGGCGGGCTACCAGCGGATCACGATCGACGTCGACGGCGTCGAGGCGGTGTCCCGCGAGGTGGTCACCGGCTTCCTCGCGAAGAACAAGGCGCGCCTCGCCGAGGTCGCGGCGTGCACCCGGATCGTCAACCTGCGCGGTCTGCTCGAGGCGCTGCGCCAGCAGGTCGGCGACAGCGAGGACCTGCGCCTCATCGAGTACGCCGCGAGCGCGTGACGGGGCGGGGACAGGTCTTCCTCGGCGACGACCCGAGGGGCGCATGCCCCTCGTCGAGCTCGAGCCGTCACACCTCCCGCCCGGTCCAGTCGCGCAGGATCTGCGCGTAGTCGAGCTCGGGAAGCTGCTCGGCGGGCGTGCCGCGCCGCCAGCGGGCCTGCAGTCGCTCGAAGGCGGCGCGCAGACGCGCGCGCAGCATGGCCTCGTGCGGCGCCGGGCCCGCGATCGCGGCCGCCTGCAGGATGCGGATGATGCGCGTGCGCGACGACGGCCTCAGGTGGCCGCGGCGGACCAGGTCGTCGAGCGAGTTGCGCAGCCGGTCGCCGCTGTAGCTCGCCTCCTCGACCAGCGCGTTCGCGATCGTGGTCAGCGCGGCGTCGTCGATCAGGCCGAGCTCGAACAGCGACGCACCGGTCTGGAAGTAGTTGAAGGCCGGCACGAGGCGCGGCCCGAAGGCGTGGAAGCGCCCGGGCGGCGTGCGCTTCTCGAGGTTGATGTAGATCCGCTGCACCACCTCGGAGTGCGATTCGAGCGCCTCGACCGCACGGCTGACGCGCGCGATCGCGCCGCGCTCGACCTCGAGCGTGCGCAGCAGGTCGCCGACCGCCCCGGCGTCGAGCCGCCCGGCGAGCACGTCGGCGTAGACCGAGTAGATCAGCGGATCGCTCTCCCAGTCGTCGCCGAACAGGATCTCGCGCGGGGCGGCCGGGCCGCGCTCCCGGCTCTCGAGCAGCTCGCCGAGCTTGTAGCCGATCTGCTCGCGCAGGCTCCGCCAGCGACCGCGCACCAGGTTGCGCAGCTGGTCCTTGAAGATGATGCCGTCGTACTCGATGCCGTCGAGCTCGAGCTTCTCGCGGATCGCGTTGCCGATCTGCGGCGGGCTCGCCGACAGGAAGAAGACGAACGGCCGCTGGGCGCGCGCGAGCGCGCAGCGCCGCAAGCCCTGGATGACCTGCGGCACGCCCGGCAGGTGCACCTTGTCGCTCGCCGCCTCGAACGGGATCTTGACCATCTGGCGCAGGCTCTCGAACTGCGTGCGCAGGTAGGTCTTGTCGAGGTCCCAGCGGAAGGTGATCGCCGCTTGCTCGACCGCCGCGGGCGCGCCTCCGTCCGACACGCGCGCCTCGCTCACCGGATGGACGCCAGCGTCTCCGCGATCTCGGGCGAGATGCGATCGCGCACCGCCTTCGCCGCGACCTTGATCGCATTGCGGATGGCCGGCGCCGTAGAGCGCCCGTGCACCTTGATGCACAGGCTCTCGAAGCCGAGGATCGGCGCGCCGCCGTACGTGCGGAAGTCGGTCAGGTCGCGCATGCGCGAGATCCCGCTCGACATCATGGCCATGCCGAGCCGCCAGCGCCAGTTCTCCTGCGCCGCGTGCGTCGCGAGCGTCGCCGCGATCTCGCCGATGCCCTCGATCAGCTTGAGCACGACGTTGCCGAGCAGCCCCTCGGTGACGATCACGTCGGCTTTGCCGGTCGCGACGTCGTTGCCCTCGATGTTGCCGACGAAGTTGATCGCCGGCAGCGACTTCATGCGCCTGTGGGCCTCGACCAGCACGTCGCCGCCCTTGCTCTCCTCGCTGCCCATGTTGAGCAGACCGACGCGCGGGCTCGCGACCTTCGAGATCCGCCGCGCGTACGCGCTGCCCATGACGGCGAACTGGGTGAGCTCGATCGCGTCGCAGCGGATCGTCGCGCCGACGTCGAGCAGGAGGCCGAGCGTGTCCTGCCCGGGGTACTCGGTCTGGCGCGGGAAGACGCTCGCCAGCGCCGCCTTCTTGACGCCGCGGATCAGCTTGAAGTTCTTCGCCGCGGCGAGGACGCAGGCGCCGGTGTTGCCGGCCGACACCATCGCGTCGGCCTCCCCGGCCGCGACCATGCGGGCCGCGACCGTGATCGACGCGTCACGCTTCGCCCGCAGCGCCTCGCGCGGATCCTCGGCCATGCCGATCGCAGACGAGCAGTGGCGGACGGAGATCAGCTCGGGGTTGTAGGGCCCGGCATCGAGCAGCGCCTGGATCTTGTCGGCGCTGCCGACCAGCACCATCTGGATGTCCGACTCGAGCGACGCCTGCGCCACCCCGCGGACGATCTCCTCCGGCGCGAAGTCGCCGCCCATGGCATCGACCGCGATGCGTGGCATCCCGCCTCGCCCTCCACCCGCTCAGGACGCACGCCGCAGACGACGCAGCAGCTCCCGGCTCGTCACCCGATACTTGAACGCCTTGCGCCCGTCGATCTCGACCACCGGCACCTCGTGGCCGTAGCGCCGGGCCAGCTCCGGGTCGCCGTCGACGTCGACGACCCGGAGCCGGAAGGGTACCGTGGCCCGCGCCGCCTCGATCTCGCGCAGGGCGTCGTCGCACAGACAGCACTCCTCGCGGCTGTAGAGCACGACGAGGCGGGATGCGTCCCCTCCGGTTGACTCCCGCACACCCGTTCGGTAGCCAAGACGGTTACTCTTGCCAAGGGATCAGAGCATGGCTTACGCGATCATCCGTACGGGGGGGAAGCAGTACCGGGTCGAGCCCGGCGACGTCATCTGGGTGGAAGCCCTGGACGGCGAAGTCGGCAGCGAGGTGACGTTTCCCGAGGTGCTGCTGCGCGGCGACGGCGACCAGGTGACGATCGGCGCACCGCTCGTCGACGGGGCGACGGTCGCGGCGCGCATCATCGGGCAGGAGAAGACGCGCAAGATCCTCGTCTACAAGAAGAAGCGCCGGAAGAACTACCGCCGGCGTCATGGGCACCGGCAGCTCACCACCGGCATCCAGGTGCTGTCGGTCGGCTGAGCGGCGCACGGCGCGCAAGGAACCACCATGGCACACAAGAAGGGTCAGGGCAGCACCCGCAACGGGCGGGACAGCCAGGGGCAGAGGCGCGGCGTCAAGCTGTTCGCCGGCGAGAGCGCGCGTGCGGGCAACATCCTGGTCCGCCAGCTCGGCACGAGGATTCACCCCGGCCGCAACGTCGGCATGGGCCGCGACTACACCCTGTTCGCGAAGGTCGACGGCATCGTCACGTACGAGCGCCTGGGCAAGGACCGCCGCCGCGTGAGCGTCCTGCCGGCGGAGCAGGCCGCCGCGCCGGGGGCCGCCTCGGCCTGACCGCCCCTGAGGCGCGAGCCGCCCGACGTAGCGCGTCCCCGTTCCGTGGCTCGCCGTTCGCGAGGCGAGCTGCATGAAGTTCATCGACGAGGTCGAGATCGTGGCGGTGGGCGGCGCGGGCGGCAACGGCTGCGTCGCCTTTCGCCGCGAGAAGTACGTGCCGCGCGGCGGACCCTCGGGCGGTGACGGCGGCCGCGGCGGGCACGTCGTCCTGCGAGCCGACCGCAGCCTCACCACGCTGCTCGACCTCAAGTACCGGCCGCTGCTCAAGGCCGGGCGCGGCGAGCACGGCCGCGGCAAGGAGCAGTACGGGCGCGGCGGCGACGACCTGGTGGTGCGCGTGCCGGTCGGCACGATCGTCCGCGACGCGCACGGCGGCGAGACCCTCGCGGACCTGCGCGAGGACGGCGCCGAGGTGATCGTCGCACGCGGCGGCAAGGGCGGCCTCGGCAACATCCACTTCGCCACCTCCGTCCGGCAGGCGCCACGCCACGCCACGCCGGGCGAGCCGGGCGAGGAGCGCACGCTGCGGCTCGAGCTGCGGCTCCTCGCCGACGTCGGCGTGCTCGGCTTCCCGAACGCCGGCAAGTCGTCGCTCATCGGACGGGTGTCGGCGGCGCGGCCCAAGGTCGGCGACTACCCGTTCACGACGCTCGTGCCGCAGCTCGGCGTCGTGCGCGTCGACGAGGGCAGCTCGTTCGTCATCGCCGACGTGCCGGGTCTGATCGAGGGCGCGCACCGCGGCACCGGCCTCGGCACGCGCTTCCTGCGCCACCTGTCGCGCACCGCGCTGCTGCTGCACCTGCTCGACCTGTCGCCCGACACGGGACGCGACCCGCTGCACGACTTCGAGGTGATCAACCGCGAGCTCGAGCTCGCGGACCCGGCGCTCGCCGCCAAGCCGCAGATCGTCGCGGCCAACAAGATCGACCTGGCCGAGGCGCGCGAGCGCTTCCCGGCCCTCGCGCGCGAGCTCGCCGCGCGCGGCCACGCCGTCCTGCCGATCTCGGCAGCGACCGGCGAGGGCGTGGCCGAGCTGGTCGCGCGCGTGGCGAGAGCGCTCGACGAGCTGCGGCGGGCGGCGACGCCGCCGGAGCACCAGGGCGCGACGGAGGCGCGCGACGATGCCTGAGCTCCGTCAAGCAGACGTGAAGCCGGCCCTGATCCGCCGCCTGCGCCACGTGGTGGTGAAGATCGGCTCGTCCGTCCTCGCCGACGACACGGGGCTCGACCGCGACGGGCTCGCTCGCCTCGCGGGCGACATCGCCGCCGTGCACGCGCGCGGGCTCGCGGTGACGGTCGTCAGCTCGGGCGCGATCGCCGCAGGACGCTCGCTGCTCGGCGGCGCGGCGCCGCGCTCGATCCCGGAGCGCCAGGCGGCGGCGAGCGTCGGCCAGATCCAGCTCATGGCCGAGTGGCAGCGGGCCCTCGCCGCGCACGGCATCGTCGTCGCGCAGATCCTGCTCGACGCCGACGACCTCGCGAGCCGCCACCGCTACCTCAACGCCGAGCACGCGCTGGCGACGCTGCACGCGCGACGCGTCGTGCCGGTGGTGAACGAGAACGACACGGTGTCCGTCGACGAGCTCAAGTTCGGCGACAACGACAACCTGTCGGCACTGGTGGGGACGCTCGTCGGCGCGGACCTGCTGGTGATGCTGAGCGACGTCGGCGGGCTGTTCACGGCGAACCCGTTGACGACGCCCGACGCGCGTCGCATCCCGGTGCTCGAGCGCGTCGAGCAGGCGACGCTCGACCTCGCGAGCGGCAGCGGCGGCCTCGGCACCGGGGGCATGCGCTCGAAGCTGCTCGCCGCGCGCAAGGCGAGCGCCGCC
>JBFMAS010000674.1:0-10817 GCA_040755575.1 Thermodesulfobacteriota bacterium | reverse complement strand
TGCCGGCCGTCCGACCCGCCGCCGGCGCGGCGCCCGCACGTGCGTTGCCGGCTGCGCGGGCGCCTCGCGCGCCGCGGCCGAGCTGCTTCAGCGCGGCGGCGACGACGTTGTCGGTCGTGAAGCCGAACTTCTTCATCAGGTCCTTGATCGGCGCCGAGGCGCCGAAGGTCGTCATGCCGATCGCCTGCCCGGTGCTCCCGACGTAGCGCTCCCAGCCGAACGTCGAGGCCTGCTCGACCGCGACCCGCGCCGTCACCTCGGGCGGCAGCACCTGGTCGCGGTACCTCTGCGGCTGCCTCTCGAAAAGCTCCCACGACGGCATGCTCACCACGCGCGCCGCGACGCCCCGCGCACGGAGCTGCTCCCAGGCATCGACGCACAGCGCGACCTCGCTGCCGCTCGCGAGCAGCAGGACCTCGGGCTTGCCGCCCGGCGCGTCGGCGAGGACGTACGCTCCCTTCGCGAGCCCCTTCGGCGACGCGTACTTCTGCCGGTCGAGCGTCGGCAGCGCTTGCCGGCTGAGCACCAGCAGCGCGGGCCCGTGGCGAAGCTCCATCACCACGCGCCACGCCTCGACGACCTCGTTCGCGTCGCACGGGCGGATGGTGATCAGGCCCGGTATCGCGCGCAGCGAGGGAAGCTGCTCGACCGGCTGGTGCGTGGGACCGTCCTCGCCGAGCCCGATCGAGTCGTGCGTGAAGACGTAGATGACCGGGATCTCCATCAGCGCCGCGAGGCGCAGGGACGGTCGCCCGTAGTCCGAGAAGATGAAGAACCCCGCTCCGAAGGGACGCACCTTCGACAGCGCCATGCCGTTCAGGATCGCGCCCATGGCGTGCTCGCGGATGCCGAAGTGGAAGTTGCGCCCGCCGTAGGAGCCGGCCTCGAAGTCGCCCGCACCCTCGAACGTGAGCCGCGTCTTGGTCGACGGCGCGAGGTCGGCGGCGCCGCCGATCAGCCACGGCACGGCCTGCGCGACCGCGTTGAGCACCTTGCCCGACGAGTCGCGGCTCGCGAGGCCCTTGGGGTCGGCCGGGAACGTCGGCAGGCTCCTGTCCCAGCCCTCGGGGGTCTGCCGGTGCTGCATCCGGTAGAGCTGGTCGGCGAGCTCCGGATAGTCCTTCTTGTAGCGCTTGAAGGCGTCCATCCACTGCTTGCGCAGCTCGCCGCCGCGCTTGCCGACGCCCGCCGCGAACGCCTCGCGCACGCCCTTCGGCACCAGGAACTTCGCGTCCTCGGGCCAGCCGTAGTTGCGCTTCGCGAGCCGGATCTCGTCCTCGCCCAGGGGCTCGCCGTGCGCCGCCGAGGTGTCCTGCTTGTTCGGGGCGCCGTAGCCGATGTGGCTGTCGACGATGATCAGCGTCGGACGATCGCTCGTGTGGTGGAAGACCTCGAGCGCGCGCGACAGCATCTCCAGGTCGTTCGCGTCGCCGACGCGCGTCACGTTCCAGCCGAGGCCGACGAAGCGCGTCGCGACGTCGTCGCTGAAGGCGAGCGCCGTGTGGCCCTCGATCGTGATGTGGTTGTTGTCGTAGATCCAGCAGAGGTTCGACAGCGCGAGGTGCCCGGCGAGCGACGCCGCCTCGTTCGAGATGCCCTCCATCAGGCAGCCGTCGCCGCAGATCGCGTACACGTTGTAGTCGAACATCGTGTAGCCGGGACGGTTGAAGTAGCTCGCCATCCACTTGCCGGCGATCGCCATGCCGACGCTGGTCGCGACGCCCTGGCCGAGCGGCCCGGTCGTCGTCTCGACGCCCGACGTCCAGCGGTACTCCGGGTGGCCCGGGCACTTCGAGTCGAGCTGGCGAAAGCGCTTGATGTCGTCGAGCGTCACCGACGGCTTGCCGACGGTCTCGTACTGCGCGTTGACCGCCTTCACGCCGGCCAGGTGCAGCAGCGAGTAGAGCAGCATCGACGCGTGCCCGTTCGACAGCACGAAGCGGTCGCGGTTCGGCCAGATCGGATCCGCGGGGTCGAAGCGCAGGAAGCGCTGCCACAGCGTGTACGCGACGGGTGCCAGCGCCATCGGCGTGCCGGGGTGCCCGGAGTTCGCGGCCTGCACCGCGTCCATCGACAGGGTGCGGATGGTGTTGATGCAGGTCAGGTCGATCGAGGGCGCCTCCTTGACCGGCTCGCTCGCGGCCAGCACGCGCTCGACCGCCGCCTCGTGACCCGACTCCGTTGTCTGCGCGCGCGACCCGCCCGCACGCGTCGCGCTCGTCGTCCGTGTCATGCTCGACCCCTCTCTCCCCCGCCGCTCGCCGGCGTGGAGCGCGCCCGACGCGGCGCGCACGCCGTCACGCGGCCTGCAGCATGCGCCGCTTGTTCTCGATCGAGGAGATCAGCTTGTCGAACGGATCGATGAACTTCTTGATGCCGTCGCGCAGCAGCTGATCCGTGACCTCCTTCATCGAGATCCCGACCGCCTCGAGGCTGGCCATCACCTCGTTCGCGCTCGCGAGGTGACGCTCCCAGCTCTCCGCCAGACCGGGGCCGGGCTTGCCGCTCTTGCGGTACTCGACGAAGGTCTCTTCGGGGATGGTGTTGACGGTGTCCGGGGCGATCAGCTCGTCGACGTACTTGGTCTTCGGGTACTTCGGGTTCTTGGTGCTGGTGCTCGCCCAGAGCACGCGCTGCGTCTGCGCGCCCTTCGCGGCGAGCGCGCGCCAGCGGTCGGTCGCGGTGAGCTTCTTGTAGCGCTCGTAGGCGAGAACGCCGTTCGCGACCGCGACGCGGCCGAACAGCCCCTCGATCTGCTTGCGCTTGGCGGCGTCGCTGGTCCTGTCGAGGAGCTTCTGCAGCATGTCGTCGACCAGGCTGTCGATGCGGCTGATGAAGAAGCTCGCGACGCTCGCGACCCGCCCCGGGTTGCGTCCGCTCGCGGCGTACTTCTCGAGGCCTTCCATGTAGGCGTCGGCGCACGCCTCGTACGCCTCGACGGCGAACAGCAGCGTCACGTTCACGCTGATGCCGTCGCCGATGAGCTGCGTGATCGCGGGCATGCCCTCCGGCGTCCCCGGCACCTTGATGAGCACGTTCTCCCGCCCGATCTGGAAGTGGACGCGGCGCGCGTACTCGACCGTGGCCTTGGTGTCGTTCGCCAGCGCGGGCGCCACCTCGAAGCTCACGTAGCCGTCGCGGCCGTTGCTCTCGTCGTAGACCCCGTGCATCAGGTCCGACGCCCACTGGATGTCCTCGATGGCGAGCCGCTCGTAGATGTCCACGGCGGAGCCGACGCCCTGCAGGACGAGCGCCTTCATGGCGTGGTCGTAGTCGTGGCTCTCGACCACCGCCTTCTCGAAGATCGCCGGGTTCGACGTGATGCCGCGCAGCCCGTCGTCGTCGATCATCGACTGGAGCTGGCCGGAGGTGATGATCCCCCGGCGGATGTTGTCGTACCAGATGCTCTGGCCGTACTTGCGAATCTCCAACAAGGGATTGCCCATGGCGATCTCCTGACGAGCGTCGATCGACGTCGCATCCGACTCATCGCGCATCCGCTCGACGGCTCGTCGGCGCAATGGCGCGGAGGCTCACTGGACCGTTCATCGGCAGGGGGCTCGACGCACCCAAGCCGCCCGGCGCCGCGAAACGCGCGTCCGAGCCGGACATCGAATGCGCGGGGGCGGTGAAGAGCGAAGGTCGTGATACGCTCACGCGGTCCGCGGCGAGACCCAGATACACCCTCAGAACTGACAGGGTTCCGGACCATATTCAAGGAAGAGCACGCGAGGAGGAGGACAGCATGAGCCACGTCGCGACCGCGCCCGGCCCCCGAGACGACGCGCGGCCGCACGCCGGACCGCAGGTGCTCGCAGACGACCCGCACGATCGCGAGCTGGTCGCGAACGTGCACCCGCCGGGCTGGGTCAATCCACATCCGGCCGGGCGCTACAACCTCGTCGTGCTCGGCGCCGGCACCGCCGGCCTGGTGACCGCGGCCGGAGCGGCGGGCCTCGGCGCGAAGGTCGCGCTGGTCGAGCGCGACCTGATGGGGGGCGACTGCCTGAACGTCGGCTGCGTGCCGTCGAAGTGCATGATCCGCTCCTCGCGGGCGCTCGCCGACCTGCGCTCCGCCGCGGACCTCGGCTTCCGCGTGCCTCCCGGGAGCGAGGCGGACTTCCCCGCGGTCATGGAGCGCCTGCGCAGGATCCGCGCGCGCATCAGCCGGCACGATTCCGCAAGGCGCTTCCGTGACGAGCTCGGCGTCGACGTGTTCCTCGGGGCGGCCCGCTTCGCCTCGGCCGACACGATCCTCGTCGGCGACAGGACGCTGCGCTTCAAGAGCGCGGTGATCGCGACCGGGGCGCGTGCCGCGCAGCCGCCGATCCCGGGGCTCGCCGAGGCCGGCTTTCTCACCAACGAGAGCGTGTTCACGCTCACCGAGCGTCCGCGCCGCCTGGCCGTCGTCGGCGGCGGCCCGATCGGCTGCGAGCTCGCGCAGGCGTTTCGTCGTCTCGGCTCGGAGGTCACGCTGTTCCACAAGGCGGCGCACGTGCTGAACCGCGAGGATCGGGACGCGGCGGAGATCGTGCAGCGCGCTTTCGAGCGCGAGGGCATCCGGCTGGTGCTCCGCGCGGAGGTGAAGCGCGTCCAGCCCCGCGGCACCGACAAGGTCCTGCTGTGGAGCGCGGGCGACGAGGGCGGCGAGGTCGCGGTCGACGAGATCCTGGTCGGAACGGGTCGTACGCCGAACGTCGAGGGGCTCGAGCTCGAGCGCGCCGGCGTCGCCTGGGACGCGAAGCGCGGCGTGCACGTCGACGACCAGCTGCGGACCGCGAGCCCGCGCATCTTCGCGGCGGGCGACGTGTGCATGCAGCACAAGTTCACCCATGCCGCCGACTTCGCCGCCCGCATCGTGATCCAGAACGCGCTGTTCCGCGGCCGCAAGAAGCTGTCCGCGCTGACCATGCCGTGGTGCACCTATACCGACCCGGAGGTCGCGCACGTCGGGCTGCACGAGACGGAGGCGCAGCGGCGCGGCGTCGAGCTCGCCACCTTCGTCGTCCGCCTCGCGGACGTCGACCGCGCGATCACCGACGGCGAGGAGGAGGGCTTCGTCAAGATCCACGTCGCGAAGGGCGGCGACCGGATCGTCGGCGCGACCGTCGTCGCGCGCCACGCCGGCGACATGATCAGCGAGATCACGACAGCGATGGTCGGCAAGGTCGGGCTCGGTACGCTCGCGAGCGTGATCCACCCCTACCCGACGCAGGCGGAGGCGATCCGCAAGGCGGGCGACGCCTACAACCGCACGCGCCTCACGCCGACGGTGAAGCGCCTGTTCTCGGCCTGGCTGCGCTGGACGCGGTAGCCGGGGCTACCCGCGGCGGCTCGCGCGCAGCCGCTTGTGCAGCATCGCGCGCGACAGGCCGAGCGCCGCGGCCGCGCGCGAGACGTTCCCCGCGTGCGCGCTCAGCACCTGCTCGATGTAGCGCTCCTCGAAGGCCGCGCGCGCGGCCCGCAGCGGCTGCACCGGGCCGTGCGCCGGCTCGCCGGCGGGATCTGCGGCAGCAGCCGCGGGCTCGGGCACGGCTGCGAGCCCGTCGGGCCCGCGGAGCGGCCGCGCGGCGGCCCGGGCCGGCTGCTCGACGGGCGGTCCGCCGTTCGCCGTCGCGACGAGCTTCGTCGAGAGATGCTCCGTGCGCACCCGGTCGTCGCTGCCGAGCAGCGCGACCGCCCGCTCGATCTCGTTCTGCAGCTCGCGCACGTTGCCCGGCCATGGAAAGCGCGTCAGGCAATCGAGCGCAGCCGGATCGATACCGATCGCGTCGCGCCCGCGCCGGGCGCTGATCGTGCCGAGGAGGTGGGCGACCAGCGCCGGGATGTCTTCCGGCCGCTCGCGCAGCGGCGGCAGGTGGATGGGAAACGCCGCCAGGCGGTAGTACAGGTCCTCGCGGAAGGTTCCGCTCCCCACCAGCGTCTCGACGTCGCGGTGCGTCGCCGACAGGATCCGCACGTCGACCTTGCGCGCCCTGGTGTCGCCGACCGGAACGATCTCGTTCTCCTGCAGCACGCGCAGCAGCTTGACCTGCATCGCGGGAGGCATGTCGCCGACCTCGTCGAGCAGGATCGTGCCGCCCGCCGCCGACTCGAAGAGGCCGATCCGGTCCTGGTGCGCGCCCGTGAACGCGCCGCGGCGGTGTCCGAACAGCTCGCTCTCGAGCAGGTGCTCCGGCAGCGCGCCGCAGTTGATCGGCAGGAAGGGACGCCCGGCGCGCGGGCTCGCGTTGTGGATGCCGCGCGCGACGAGCTCCTTGCCCGTCCCGGTCTCGCCCTCGATGAGCACGGCGATCGGCGACGCCGCGGCGCGCTCCATCAGGCGGATCACCTCGCGCATGGCCGTCCCGGAGCCGACGATCTCCGGGAAGCGGTCCTGCAGCGCGAGGTCCTGGCGCAGCGTCGCGACCTCCTCGCGCAGCGTCTCCTGCGAGGCCCGCATCCGGGCGTAGAGCCGGGCGTTCTCGATCGCCACCGCGACGCTCGCGGCGAGCGTCTCGAGGAACCACAGGTCGTCGTCGGTGAAGCGCCGCCCGCCGCGCTGGTTCACCACCTGGATGACGCCGATCCGCCCCTGCCGGGTCGTCAGCGGCACCGTGATCATCGGTCCGGTCCGGGAGCGCGTCCTCAGGTCGATCTGGCGGTAGAACTGCGGCTCGGCCGAGGCGTCGTCGAGGCGCGACGACTTGCCCGAGCGCAGCACCGCGCCCGCGTGGCCGAGGTGGGACGGGAACCTCGTGCGCAGCAGCTCCTGTGCGACCGACGGCCGCTCCTGCGCGACGTAGGGGAAGTAGAGCTCGTTGGTGCTCGGGTCGAGCAGCAGCACGGCTGCGCCGTGGGCCGCGAGCACGTCGCGGCACTTCGCCACGACCAGGGGGATGAGCTCGTCGAGGTCGGTGCGCTCCGCGAACGCGCAGCCGAGCTCGTAGAGCAGGTGCAGCCGCGTCTCGTCCGCCGCGCCGGCGCGCGCGAACGAGCCGCCCGGACGCTCGTGCGGCTTCACGCCGCCGCCTCGTTGCCGAGCCGGCCGTCGAGCTGCCGCACCCAGTCCGTCGCGCCCATGCGGGCGTAGAGCGCGCGCGCCGCACGCAGCTCGACCTCCTCGCGCTGGTGATCGCGGCGCAGCCGGGCGAGCGTCGCGAGGTGGAGGTGCACGACCGCTTCGAAGCTGGTGAGGCCGTCGGCCGCGATCAGCGCGCGCACGCGTGCAATGCCGGCATGGACGTCGCCCTCGGCGTCGGCCCCCTTGGTCTCGAGCAGGACGTACACGCGCGCGAGCTGGGCGATGCACTCGTAGAGGCCGACCGCGCGCTTGCGCGCCGCCTCGACCGCCTCTTCCGCGATCGACAGCGCAACGGCGCCGTCGCCGCGCACCATCGTGGCGAGCGCGAGATCCGCGAGGATCCCCGCCTCGCCGTGCAGCGCGACGCCGTGGTCACGGGCGAGCAGCAGCACGCCGTTCAGGATGCGGGCGGACGTCCTCGCGTCGCCCCGCAGGAGGTGCGCGCCGCCGAACCCCCAGTACGCGAACACGCGTGCGAACGGGCTGCCGAGATGCTCCGCCAGCTCGACGGCACGCTGCGCCCGAAGGAACGCCTCCTCCGGGTCCGCGCCGAGCATCCGCGTCATGACGGGCTCGAAGCCGTACACCTGGGAGAGCAGCTCGACGTCCGCATGCTGCCAGGCGAGGTCGGCCGCCATCCGCAGATCCGCCCGCGCCTCGGCGGGACGACCCATGTCGACGCACAGCATGGCGTGGAAGAAGCGCAGGTACGCCATCGGCCGGTGGCTCGGATCCGACGTGCCGTGCGCGTTCTCGGCGAGGAGGCGCTCGCACAGCGCGAGCGCCTCGCGGAACCGTCCGGCGGTGATCGCCGCGTACGTCAGGCTCACGTTGAGGCGCAGGACCAGGCGCTGGTCGCCGCTCGTCTCCGCGAGGCGAGCGGCCTCGCGATGCAGCTCGAGCGCTTCGCCGATCTCGCCGACGAAGCCGCGCGCCTGCCCGTACGCCGCGTGCAGCAGCGCGCTCGTGCGCGCGTTCGGGTGCGCCATGGCGAGCGTGCGCGCCTCGTTGAACACCCGGGCTGCCTCCTTGCCCGACAGGCCGAGCCGCGCGCCGATCTCGAGGGTCTTGATGCGCGCCTGGACCCCGAGCGCATAGGTCTCGGCCGATGCGGGAGCTCGATCGAGCAGAGCCGACACGCTGCGCCAGCGGCGCAGCCCCTCGTTGAGGTTGCGCTGCGTGATCCACGCCGCGGCTCGCTGCCCCCAGCGGGCCGCCTGCAGCAGGTCGCCCGCGCACTCCCAGTGATGCGCGACGAGCGACGCGCGCTCGTCGAGACGTCCCGCGTAGACCTCGATGCAGGCGCGCGCCACCTCGGCGTGCGCCGCCGCGCGCTCCTCGCTCACCTGCGAGTAGTATGCCTCCTCCTGCATCAGCGGGTGCCGGAAGGTGTCGTGGCCGTCCTCCGAAGGGTCGCCGTCGGTGAGGAACTCGGCCGCACGCAGCTCGCGCAGGGCCTCACCGAGCTCGTCGGCCGAGAGACCGGTCACCCGGCGCAGGAGCGGCACGCAGAAGGTCTTGCCGACCACCGCCGCCGCCTGCAGGACGCGCTTCTCGCGCGGCGCGAGCAGGTCGATCCGCGATTCGAGGAGAGCCTGCAGCGAGGACGGAAGCTGCGCGAGCTCGCGGTTCGGCCCGCGAGCGTAGGCGCCGCGCTTGCCGACCAGCACGCCCACCTCGGCGAGCATCGTCACGAGCTCCTCGATGAAGAACGGATTGCCGCGCGTCCGCTCGCGGATCTCCGCGGCGAGCTCGTCCAGCGCCGGGTCCTCGCCGAGCAGCTGGCGCAGCAGCTCCGATGTCGCGCGCCGCCCGAGCGGGGCCAGGCTCAGCTCCTGGTAGCAGGAGAGACGCGGCGCCCGCGAGCGATGCTCGGGCCGGAAGTTGAGCACGGCCAGCACGCGCGTCCCCGTGATCGTCTCGAGGAAGACGTCGAGCACCTTGCCGCTCGCGGAGTCGATCCACTGCACGTCCTCGATCAGGATCACCGCGGGGCGCCGGCTGCCGAGGGCGGCCGTGAAGCCGGCGATCAGCGGCTTCAGCCGCTCGATCTGGTACGACTCCGACTCGATGCGCCGCTCGGAGACGCCGAGGAGCTGCGCCAGGTAGGGGGCCAGCGCCGGCGCGTCGCCGCCCATCGCCCGCAGGTGCGCGTCGATGCGGCCGCGGGCCCTCTCCTTCTCGTCGTCCACGCGGATCTCGAACATCCGCCGCAGGTCCGTAATCAAGCTCAAAAACGGTGTCGCCCGGAGGTGCGACAGGATCCGCCAGCGGTACACGGTGACGCCGTCGCTGCGGCCGCGCTCCAGGAACTCCTGGCACAGACGGCTCTTGCCGACGCCGACCTCGCCGCGCACGCCGATCACCGCGCCGCGACCGCTGCGCGCCTCCTCGAGGCCCCGCTCGAGGAAGCGCATCTCGGAGGCGCGGCCGACGAAGCACGACAGGCCGCGCGAGCGGGAGCGGTCGAGGCGCGTGTCGTACGCCCCGGCGCCGAGCAGCTCGAACACGCGCACGGGCCGGTCGCCGATCCGCTCGCAGCGCTCGCCGACGTCGGCGAGGCGGAAGTACCCGTCGACGAGGCGCGCCGTGCGCTCCGACAGCAGCACGCATCCCGGTTGCGCGAGCCGCTCCATCGCCGCCGCCAGGTGCACCGTGTGGCCGAGCGCGGTGTAGTTGGTCGGCCCCTCGCCGCCGAGCGTCGCCGCGACGACGTCGCCCGAATTGATGCCGATGCGTACGCCGAGGTCGACACCGCGCGACTCGCGCAGCTCGGTGGCGTAGCGCACGAGCGCTCGCTTCAGGGACAGCGCGGCGTGGCATGCGCGCTGCGCGTGGTCCTCCTGCGCCACCGGTGCCCCGAAGAGAGCCATGATGCCGTCGCCGGTGAAGCGGTTGACGACGCCGCCGAAGCGCTGCACGCCGTCCGCGAGGACGACGAAGAAGCGGACCATCATGCGGTACCACTCCTCCGGGTCGAGCCGCTCGGAGATCGCCATCGAGCCTTGCACGTCCGCGAACAGCACCGTCACCTGCTTGTGCTCGGCACGCGCCGCGCCCCGTGCGGCGCGTCCGCCGCAGGGCGGCTGCTCGACGGAGAGCGCGGCCATGGGACGTCCACAGCGCCGGCAGAAGCGAGCGCCTGCCGGGCTGTCCGCGCCGCACGCGAGGCAGTGGTCGAAGGAGCCGCCGATCGGGTCGGCGCTGCGCTCGGGTCGTGTCATCGGATGACGTGGCTCGTCGCTGCGGGCGCACCTTAGCACTCCCCGTTTCGCGAAGCGCCGGAAATCTGGCGCCGCCCGCGCCGCTTCCCGCCGTCCCGCGCCGCCCCGCCGGCGACTCGAGCCGCCCCCCGAGGAGCCGTGCCGGGGGCCGGAACGTCAGCGGCCGGCGCCGTGCGCGCCGAGCAGGCGCTCGCGCAGCACGGCCGGCTCGAGGCCCCGGATCTGCAGCACCTTGTCGCGACCCGACGTGCCGGCGACCAGCTCGACGTCGGCCGGCGCCACGCCGAGGACCGTGGCGAGGAGCCGCTCGACCGCCTCGTTCGCGCGCCCTTTTTCGGGGACCGCCCGCACGGCGACGCGCAGCGCGTCGCCGTGCGGCCCGAGCACGGCGTCGCGGCGCGCGCCCGGGACGACCCGGAGCTTGATGCGCACGCCGTCCGCGACGACGCGCATGGCGAGCTCAGGCGAGCTCATGCTTCGCTGTCGCCGGCCCGGCTGCGGGCGGCGCCTCCGCCGCGGGCGCGGACGCG
>JBFMAS010000673.1:0-3574 GCA_040755575.1 Thermodesulfobacteriota bacterium | reverse complement strand
CGCGCGGCGAGCTCGTGACGTGCCTCGGCATCCCGCTTCTGCCACGCCGCCGCGAGGCGCCGCGCGAGGCGCTCGAGGTGGAGGCGGCGCGCGTTCGGCTGCGGCGCAGACGCGCCGAGGCGGGCCGCGACGCGGTCGAGGCGCGAGCGTCGCAGCGCGGGCAGCACGAGCATCGCCTCGCGGGCGCGCCGCCCGAGGGCCTCGAGGCGCAGGCGGCGCTCGACGACGAGACGGCGCGGGTCCGCGAGCGCGACGTCCGCGGCCGCGAGGCGGCCGCGCGCACGCTCGACGCGGTGCGCGAGCGCGAGCTCGAGCCGGGCGAGGGACCCCGCGAGCCGCTCTTCGAGCTCCGCGCGCTGCGGCAGGACCAGCGCCGCGGCGGCGGTCGGCGTCGGCGCCCGCACGTCCGCCGCGAGGTCGGCCAGCGTCCAGTCGGTCTCGTGGCCGACCGCCGACACCACCGGAACGCGCGAGCGCACGATCGCGCGCACGACGACCTCCTCGTTGAAGGCCCACAGGTCCTCCATCGAGCCGCCGCCGCGTCCGACGATGATGACCTCGGCCGCGCCATCCCGATTGAGGTCGTCGAGCGCCGCCGCGACGTCGGGCGCGGCGCCCTCCCCCTGCACCCGGCAGGGGCGCACGATCACGTGCCGGTCCGGGAAGCGCTGCAGGAGGACCCTCAGGATGTCGCGCACGGCCGCGCCGGTCGCCGCCGTCGCGACGCCGACGGTGCGCGGCAGCAGCGGCAGCGGGCGCTTGCGCGCCCCGTCGAACAGGCCCTCCGCGGCGAGCCTCTGCTTGCGCTCCTCGAGCGCACGGTGCAGCGCCCCGACGCCCTGCGGCTCGATGCGCTCGAGCTGGATCCGCAGCCGCCCGGACGGCGCGTAGAGATCGACCCGGCGCACGAGCGCGAGCACGTGCATGCCGTCGGCGGGCGAGAAGCGCAGCGCACGCAGATCGTCTCGCCAGATCACGGCCTCGAGCTGCGCGTCGCCGTCCTTCAGGCAGCACCAGACGTGCCCGTTGCGCGCCGCCTTGACGTTCGACAGCTCGCCCTCGACCCAGAAGCGCGCCGGGAAGCGCTCGTGCAGGACCGCCTGCAGCCGCGCCACCAGCTCGCGGACCGTGAGCGCGCGCCGGACGGGCTTCGGGAGCGCCGCCGGGCTCGTCATCGCCGCAGGATCGCGACCACCGCGACCATCGCGACGCTTGAGCGCTGCTCGGACGCCGTGCTGCTCAGGGGCCGACCCGGTCCGTCGATCAGTTGCTCTTCGCGACCAGCGTCTTGAAGACCTGCCAGCTCTTCAGGAGCTCCAGCGCACGATCGAGCTGCGGGTCCTTGCCGAGCTCGCCGAGCGTCTGGACGGCGGTCGGATCGTCCCCGCCCGCGCCGTCCTCCGGCTCGTCGGCCTCGGGCTCGTTCTTGATCGGCTTCGGCGTCAGCTTCGAATCGCCGTCGCCGTTCTGCTCACGGTTGCCGTTCTCGAGGTGCTTCGGCAGGTTCTCCTCGCGCAGGAACTGCGGCTGCGGCGTCTTCTTGGCATCGGCCTTCGCGAGCTGGACGTTGTTCTCCATGATGATGTCCGGCGCGATGCCGGTCGCCTGGATCGAGCGGCCGCTCGGCGTGTAGTAGAGCGCCGTCGTCAAGCGCAGCGCCGACTGATCGTCGAGCGGCAGGATGGTCTGCACGGACCCCTTGCCGAAGGTCTGCGTACCGAGCACGAGCGCGCGCTTGTGGTCCTGCAATGCGCCGGCGACGATCTCGGCCGCGCTCGCCGTGCCGCCGTTGACCAGCACCACCATCGGGAAGTCGATGTGGCTGCCCGGCTTGTGGGCGAAGTACTTCTGCTTCTGGCTGTCGAGCCGGCCGTCCGTGTAGACGATGAGGCCCGAGTCGAGGAACGTGTCGGCGACCTTGACCGCCTGCGACAGCAGCCCGCCGGGATCGTTGCGCAGGTCGAGGATCAGGCCGCGCAGGTTGTCGTCGCTGCCGGCCGAGAGCTGCGCGATCGCCTCCTCGAGCGCGGCGGCGGTGCGCTCCTGGAACTGGGTGACGCGGATGTAGCCGTAGCCGTCGCCCAGGTCCTTGTACTTGACACTCTGGATCTGGATGTTCTCGCGCGTCAGCGTGAAGTCGAGCAGCTCGGGCACGCCCTCGCGCTTGATCGACACGACGACCTTCGAGCCGCGCGGGCCGCGCATCTTCTTGACGGCGTCGGCGAGGGTCAGGTCCTTGGTGAACTCGCCGTCGATCTTGATGATCTGGTCGCCCGGCAGGATGCCGGCGCGCGACGCGGGCGTGTCCTCGATCGGCGACACGACGGTGAGGACGCCGCCGCGGTTGGTGATCTCGATGCCGAGCCCGCCGAAGCTGCCCTTGGTGTCGACCTGGAGCTCCTTGTAGAGCTCCGGCGTCAGGTAGGCGCTGTGCGGGTCGAGCGACCCGAGCATCCCGTTCACCGCCCCCTCGAGGAGCTGCTTGGTGTTGACCTGGTCGACGTAGTTCTTCTGGACGATCGAGAGGATGTTGGTGAAGGTCTCGAGCTCGTCGTAGGTCTCCTGCGGGACGGCCGACACGCGCTCGACTGCTCGTCCTCCGGAGAACAGCACCGCCATGCAGACGCCGAATGCGAGCGTCGTGAGCGTGGCGCGCCGGCGTCGGGTGCTGGAAAACTGCCTCATGCCTTTCCTCTTCCGCGGAGATTGCTCTCCGGATTGCGATGCTCCCGCACCATACCTCATAAGCGAACCGTTCGCCCATCGGAAGGCGAGATTTCAGCCCCCCGTGCCGGTCTGCGCGGGCTGCGTCGGCTCGGAGCGGAGCCATGCGATCGGGTCGACCGGCTTGCCGCGCTCGCGGACCGAGAAGTAGATCGTTCCGCCCTCGCCGGCGCGCGCGACCGCCTCGCCGGCCTCGACGTCCATCCCCCGCACGACCAATGCTTCGGCAACCCGGCCGTAGACGCTGAAGGTGCGCCGGCCGTGGCTCACGACGACCACCCGGCCGGCGCCGGCCAGGTCGCCGGAGAACACCACCTTGCCGGGTGCGCTCGCGCGCACCACCTCGCCCGAGCGCGTGCGCAGCGCGACGCCGTTGCGGAAGGCGCGCGGCTTGCCGGGCAGCCCGGCCTCGCCGAACGCCACCTCGACGCGGCCCAGCACCGGCGCCTGGCGCGGCTCGATGGGCGGCCCGGGGAACAGGCTCGCGCGGTGCAGCGCGCGCAGCTCGCCGCGCTTCGCCTCGAGGGCGGCACAGGACTCGCGCCAGCGCTCGACGAGCCTCGTGTCGGCCTCGCGCTGTGCCGAGGCGAGGCGCAGCAGCACGGCGTCCTCCCTGGCGTACGCGCGGAGCGCGGCGAGCTCGGTCTCGGCGAGGGTCTTCTCCGCCTCGTGCAGCCCGCGCCGGCAGGTTGCGAGCTCCCGGGCGACGCCGCGGAGCATCTGCCAGTCGCTCGGCACGCTGGCCGCCCAGCCGGACGTCGCCGCGGCGAGCAGGACGACCGTGCCGAGCGCACCGACCAGCCGCGCGGGCTCGGCCGTGAGGCGCACGAGCGCACGCCGCGCTGCGAGC
>JBFMAS010000672.1:0-6453 GCA_040755575.1 Thermodesulfobacteriota bacterium | reverse complement strand
CGCCGGCCTCCGGCGCCCAGCGGCCCTCCCGGCGCACGTCTACGTCGCCCGGACGGTGCGCCGGCGCGCGGACCAGGGGGAGGTCCTGGTCCATCCCGAGACGCTCGCGCGCGAGCTCGCCGAGACGAGCCGCGCCGGGGTCGGTCTCGCTTCGGGCGCGAAGAGCGACGGCGACGACGGCGCTCTGCCCGAGCCGATCGCGCTGTCGCCGTCGTTCGCCGGCTGCGGCTGCGAGGTCGCGGTGCGCCGCCGCACCGACGACCTGCGCACGGCACTCCTCGAGGACACCGCGTCGGGCGACCTGCTGCTGTTCACCGAGCGCGTCCCGGGGCCGTTCAGCGTCGCCGTCGCGCCGGACGCGGACGACGAGTGGTGGGCCGCCAGCGCGCTACGCTGGCCGAGCTATCGCGCCGGGCTCGTCGAGGCGCTCGAGCGCCTCGGCGTGGCGGTCGACGTCGTGGACTGACCCGCCGCCGCGCGCGCCGTCAGGGTGCGTCGCTGCCGAGCGTGAAGGACTCGCGGCCGTCGAGCGCCGCCGGCGTGACGAAGTACGAGCCGTCGGTGGTCACGTTCCACACGCCGCGCGCGGCCTCCTGGTCGCCGCCGTTCATCGCGCCGGCGAGTCCGCCGACCTCGGCGCCGACGATGCCCACCGCGAGCTTGACCGGGAAGAAGACGGTGTTGATCAGCAGCGAGCCGAGGCTCAGGTCGAGGCTCACCGCGCGATTCCACGGCTCGGGCGCGATCGGGCGGTTCTCGGCGAACGCGTCGCGCTCGGCGGGCACCTCGTCGAGAGCCGGGGGCGGACCGTAGGCCGAGAACGAGCTGTCCTCGGTGGAGTCGGGAACCGCGTTCGCCTGCGCTCCGGCGAGCGACGCCGTCCCCAGGATGCCGACCAGGCAGACCGCGACCAGCTTCACGACCCGCCTCTCGTACGACTCGACCCGCTTGCCCATCGGACACCCCCTGCTTCCGCGATATCGGTCACGCTAGCACGATCCGTTAACCGACGCAGCCGAATCGCGGCGTTTCTTCCCCTGGTCACGGGCCGCCGGGCGTCCGCTGTGCGAGCTGCTCCTCCACCTTCGCGCGGACGCCGGCGGGCGAGCGGTCCTCCACGCGTCGACCGTTGACGAAGTAGGCCGGCGCGCCGCCCACCCGCATCGCGCCCGCGAGCCTGCGGTCGGCCATCACGGCCTGGTCCGCGCTAGGCGACGCCATGTCGGCCTCGAAACGCTCCATGTCGAGACCGATCTGCTGCGCATAGCGGTGCAGGTCCTCCACCGTGATCCTCGCGCCGCTGCCGGCGAAGATCGCGTCGTGCATCTCCCAGAACTTGCCCTGCTGGTGCGCGGCCCAGGCCGCCTTCGCGGCACGACGCGCATCGCGATGGCGCGGCAGCGGATTGTGCTTGAAGACGACCTGCACGTTGTCCGGGTACGCCGCGAGGAGCTCGTCCGCGAGCCGCGCCGCCGTACGGCAGTCCGCACTCTGGAAGTCGATGAACTGAACGACCGTCACGGCCCCGAGCTCGTTGCCCTTGCGCGGCGAGGCGCCGATCGGGATCCGGCGCACCACCTCGCGCTTCTCGGCGTCCTCGCCACGCGGCTTCTGCTGCGCGACGACTCTCGCGCCGGGCAAGGCGGCGACGGTGCGCTGCAGCGTGGCCACCGTGCTCTGCAGCTCGGCTTGCGCCTGCTTGACCTCCCCGAGCTCGCGGCGCAGCGCGTCCAGCTCGTCGCCGCTCGAGCCTCCGCACGCCGCGGCGACGGCGAGGATGCCGAAGTACGTCGTCATTCGGTAAAGCAGCCGGCCATGACTCACGCGGGGTCCACTCCTTTCACATGCTCGCGATGCTCGGCCGACCACGATCGCACGGGCTTCGTACGCCATCAAACCCGAGCCGCGCGCGCCGTGCGATGACGCTCTTCGCGCGCTGCTTCCTGCTCGTGTTCTGCCAGCTCGCCGTCGGCGGGCTGCTGTCGCTCGCCGTGCCGCCGTTCCACGAGCTCGAGCGCGGCTTCTACAAGTCGAGCGCCGGCGTCTTCCTGAGCGCGGCGGCGGTCGGTGGCGGCGGCACGGTGTACCTCTGGCTGACGCGCGCGGCGAGCGGCGTGAGCCCTCTCGAAGCGCTGCTCTGGGTCGTGTTCATCGTCCTGTTCGCGCTCTACATGGCGACCCTGTGGGGGGAGGCGATGGTGCCGCGCGCGCGACTCTACGCGGGGTCGCTGCTCGCCGGGATGGCGGCGCTCGGCGCGAGCGCCTGGAGCCTGTTCGCGATCGGCGGGCCGGTGCTGCACGTGATCGCGACCTTCAGCACGCTGGCGTCGGCAGCGGCGCTCGGCGCGGTGACGACCGGCATGCTGATCGGCCACTGGTACCTGATCGACCCGGGCATGGACATCGAGCCCTTCCAGCGCTGCTTCCGCTTCTTCGTCGCGACGCTGTGGGTGGAGATCGCCGCGCTCGCGGCGATCCTGTTCGGGCTCCTGCTGACCGGCAGCGCGTTCACCGGCGTGGGCGCGCTGCACACGTACTTCGAGCTGCTGATCCTGCGCCTCGTGCTCGGGCCGGTCGCCGCCCTGGTCATCGCCGCGATGATCCGGCGCGTGCTCGCGATCCCGCAGACGATGGCTGCCACCGGGCTGTTCTACATCGCGACGCTCGCGGTCCTGGTCGGCGAGTTCCTGGGCCGCTACTTCACCTTCCGCACCGGGCTGCCGCTCTGAGCGTCTTCAGCGGGCCGGGAACAGCTTGGTGACCCGCAAGCCGCGCGAGGTCCAGCCGACGTCGAAGCCGACGGCGAGGCCCTCGCGCAGCTCGATGCCGCCCAGGTTGCCGTCCCCGTCGAGCACGACGACGTGCTGCAGCTCGAACGGGATCTCGCGACCGGTCGCCTCGCTGCGCACGACCCCGTGCCGCGAGCCACGCGACCAGCGGATCACCGTGCCGCGGTAGTACGGCTCCCCGGGCAGCTCGGGCGCCGGCGCGTCGCCGCGCTCGTCGTCGAGATCACCGGATTGCACCGCCGATCGCCTCCTGCGCGACGCGATCGAGCGCGTCGGTGCCGACGCGGTCGACGAACTCACCGAAGCGCTCGCCGGCGAGCCGCTCGCTCTCGTAGTGACGCGCGAGCGCGACGATCGCGCGCGGCGCGTCCTCCTCGGCGAAGCGGCCGAAGAGGCGCCTGCCGATGCGCGTGCGCGCCTCGCCCACGCCACCGCCGACCAGGATCGAGTAGTGCGGCCGCTCGACGCCGTCGTCGTCCTTCACCATCATGCCCGTCAGGCCGACGTCGCCGATGTGGTGCTGACCGCACGAGTTCGGGCAGCCGCTGATCTTGACGTGGAACTGGCCGAGCGCCTCGGCGTCGACCTGGTCTGCGGCGAGGTGCGTGCGGATCTTCTCCGCCACGCCCATCGATCGCGTCACCGCGAGGCTGCAGTAGTCGAGGCCCGGGCACGAGACCACGTCGGTGAGGAGGAAGGCGCCGCGCTCCGCGAGCCCGAGGTCGACGAGCGCCGCATGCAGGCGGGGCAGCGACGCGCGGTGCACGGACTGCAGCACGAGGTTCTGATCGTTGGTCGCGCGCACCGTCCCGTCGCCGTGCTCGACCGCGAGCCGCGCGAGCGCACGCAGCTCGTCGGCGGTGACGTCGCCGAGCGGCAGCGCGACCACCGCCGAGACGTAGTCCGGATCGCGCTGCGAGGGTGCGTTCGTCGCCGCCCATGCGTCGAAGCCCGGACGTCGCTCGCCACCCGCCGCCGGCTTGCCCGGCGGCGGCGTGCGGTAGTCGCGCAGCGAGACGCGCACGTCGTCGCGCAGCTCGTCGCCGCGCTCCGCCGCGACCCGCGCGACCTCGGCGTGGACCATCTCGCGGAAGCGCTCGATGCCGAGCTTCTTGACGAGGAACTTCATGCGCGCCTTGTGGCGCAGCTTGCGCTCGCCCGACCGGTGCTGGATGCGCACGATGGCCTCGCAGGCGATCAGCACGTCCTCCGCGGGCGTGAAATCGATCACGGGTACGGCGAGGAAGGGCGCCGCGCCGAGCCCGCCGCCGGCCCAGACCGAGAAGCCGCGCACACCGTCCTTCTCGCGCGCGTAGAGGCCGATGTCGTTGATGGTCGCCTGCGCACAGTCGAGCGAGCAGCCCTCGACGGCGATCTTGAACTTGCGCGGCAGCGTCAGGTTGAGCGGGTTGAACAGGAACCAATCGTGGATCGCGAGCGCGTACGGCGTCACGTCGAACGGCTCGTCGGGCGAGACGCCGGCAAAGGGGCACGCGGTGACGTTGCGCACGCTGTCCGAGCATGCGCCGCGCGTCGTGATGCCGACCGCCTCGAGGCGCTCGTAGATGTCGCCGATCCTCTCGAGCGGCACCCAGTGGATCTGCAGGTCCTGGCGCGTCGTGACGTGCGTCACGCCGCGACCGTAGTCGTCGGTGATGGCGGCCAGGACCTCCATCTGCCGGGCCGTCATCAGACCGCCGGGCAGCTTGATGCGCTGCATGTAGCTCGTGTGGTCGAGCTGGTAGTACAGGCCGTACGACAGGCGGATGGGGCGGAACTGCGCGTCGTTCAGGTCGCCACGCCGGTAGGCGGCGGCGCGTCCGACGTGCAGCGCGCGGGCCGAATCGAACGTCTCTCTCGTGGGCTTCATCGCGTGCTCCCGATGAAACGAATTACAAGCAGCCGGCTCCAGCACACGCAACCGGGCCCTTTCGCGCGTGCCGGCTTTTGGCTACGCGAGTAAGGTGCTCTTCTGGCTCCACCTGATCGCGACCGGCGCCTTCCTCGGCGCGACGGCCGGGCTCGCCCTGTTCACCGTACCGCGCGCCCGCCGGACCGTCGACGCCGCCGCGCGGCGCAGCCTCCTCGCGCGCACGCTGCGCGTCTACGACCCGCTCGCCATCGCGCTGCTCGGCGTCATGGTCATGACCGGGGCCTGGAGCATCACCGCCTACAAGCAGGCGCTCGGGGCGACGTACTTCGCGAGCTTCGGCGAGCACCTCGCGTGGAAGCTGGGGCTCGCCTTCCTGGTCGTGATGTCGGGGACCTACGTCGCCTTCGGCCTCGGCCACCGCCTGGTGCGGCAGGAGGAATGGGGCGACGCCGTCGACGCCGAGCGCCTGTCGAGCATGCTCAACCGGCTCGCCGGGGCCGCCTGGCTGACGGTCGGCTTGACGCTCGCTACGGTCGCCGTCGCGGTGCGTCGCTGAGCGCCGTCGAGGGCAACCATGAGCTCATTCGTCGACGTCAAGACGCGCGTCGCCTTCTCCGGCGACAAGATGAAGAAGCAAAACCTGTTCGATTCCGAGCGCATGTTCTGCGACGTCTACTGCTTCGAGCCCGGCCAGACGCAGGCGGCGCACGCCCACGCCGGCTCGGACAAGATCTACTACGTGCTCGACGGCACGGCCGAGATCCAGATCGGCGACGAGACGCGCACGGTGGGGCCGGGCAGCGCGGCCCACGCCGCACCCGGTGTCGCGCACGCGGTCGCGAATCCGGGGCCCGATCGCTTGACGGTGCTCGTCTTCATGGCGCCCAAGCCGTGACGACCGACGCCCGCTCGTCTCTTCTGCAGGAGGAACTTCGATGTTGATCGACGCCACGAAGCTTCGCGTGGGCATGGTGATCATGCACAACGGCGAGCTCTACCGGATGACGAACGTGACCCACGTCACGCCCGGCAACTGGCGCGGCATGGTGCAGACCAAGATGCGCAGCCTGCGCTCGGGCAACTCGACGGAGAACCGCTTCCGCTCCGAGGACAAGGTGGAGCGCGTCACCCTCGAGCAGCACGAGATGGAGTACCTGTACTCCGACGGCGAGCGCTACCACTTCATGAACACCGAGAACTACGAGCAGATCGAGCTCTCGGCCGAGGACCTGGGGGAGGCCGCGAAGTATCTGCTGCCGAACCTGCGCATCAACGTCGAGTTCCACGAGGGCACGCCGATCGGCGTCTCGCTGCCGAAGACGCTCGACCTGAAGGTGACCGAGACCGCGCCGGGCCTCAAGTCCGCGACGGTCACGAACGCGCTCAAGCCCGCGACGGTCGAGACCGGCCTCGTCGTGCCGGTGCCGAACTTCATCGACGTCGGCGACGTCATCACCGTCGACACCGAGACCGGCGAGTACGTCTCGCGCGCCGGCAAGGGCGGCTGACACGGTCCGGAGCCGCCGCGCAGGCCGCCCTACCTGCCCTTCCAGATCGGCTTGCGCTTCTCTGCGAAGGCGCGCGGCCCCTCGAGCGCGTCCTCGGAGCGGAACAGCTCGAGCACGGCCGGGTCGCTCGTGACCGCGACTGCGTCGCGCAGCGGCTTGTCCAGGCTGTCGAGCGCCGCCTGCTTCGTCGCACGCACGCTGAGCGGCGAGCAGGCCGTGATCTTCTCCGCCCAGCGTCCCGCGGCCGCGTGCAGCTCGGCCGCGGGCACGACCTCGTTCACCA
>JBFMAS010000671.1:0-11241 GCA_040755575.1 Thermodesulfobacteriota bacterium | reverse complement strand
GCGGCTAGCGACTATTGAAATTCGTTTCAATAGCCGCCGGCGGGCCGCCGGCAGGGAGACGACGATGAGCCAGGCCGCTGCCCGCAAGCCGGCGCCCGAGCCTCCGCCGCCCGCGGGCGACGATCTCGCCCGCTACGAGGGCGCGTTCCGCGACCAGTACGCGGAGTGGAGCGCGCTCCTCGAGCGCAACGCCGAACGCCTCGCGCGCGGCCGCTACTCGCTGCACTGGCTCGACACCGAGCGCGCGAGCTGGGGCCGGCGGGCGAAGCCGTCGTCGCGCGGCCTCACCTACACCGACGTCAACAACGTCAAGGGCTACGGCGAGCAGCCCGAGCACGCGCTGTGGCGCAACTTCGCGCCCCGCGGCGCGGTGCGCGACCCGTACGTCGCCGACATGCCGGTCGTCGAGGAGTACACCGTGCTCGATCGCGGCGAGGTCTGGGCGGACAACGTCGTCACGCTCTACGAGGAGGCGAAGGCGCGGCAGTGGAACGCGACGCGCGACATCCCATGGGGCGAGCTCGAGCCGCTGCCCGAGGACCTCGAGAAGGCGACCTGCCAGCTCTGCACGTTCCTCACCGAGGTCGAGTTCGTCGCGGGCGACTTCCCCGCGAAGTGGATGTACCGCATCCCGCAGGACTTCCTGGAGGTGAAGAGCTTCCTCGCGACGCAGATCATGGACGAGGCGCGCCACCAGGAGGTGTTCCGCAAGCGCGCCATCGCGGGCGGCGGGCTGCTGCACGCGTCGCCCGGCTTCGAGTGGGCGCTGAAGGCCATCCTCGAGGCGCCGACGCACACCATGGGAACCTTCCTGCTGAACCTGCTCGGCGAGGGCCTCGTGCTGTCGATCTTCCGCTCGGGCGAGATGATCGCCAAGACGCACGTCGACAAGGAGATCTTCCGCCGCTGCCTGCAGGACGAGGCGCGCCACGTGTCGTACGGCGTGATGGAGTTCAAGTACTGGCTCGACACGCACCCCGACCGCGCGCGGGCCCTCGCCGACATGCACCGCTTCGCCGACGTCGGCGAGCAGGTGATCCTGACCGCGTTCACCGAGGCGGCGCTGGTCGAGCCGGTCGCGATCCTGCTCGGCGGGGGACTCGCGCACATGGACCGCGGCATGGCGGGCATGGCGAAGCTGTGGAGCGGCTTCATCGAGGAGTACCTCGGGCGCTGCGAGCGCGCCGGCTTCCCGCGGCGCGAGCGCTGCACCATCCCGCTCGAGGCGCCCTGGGGGGCGGCATGAGCGTCGCCGCGGCGAGCCCGGCACCCCGCGCCGAGGTCGTCCCGTTCCCGTCCGTCGACTGGTTCCGGCGGCTCGCCGAGCTGATGAACGCGAGCCGCGCCCGTCAAGAGCAGCTCGGCTACGTCGACTGCGTCGCGGGCTTCCGGGTGCTCGACGGTCCGTGCGGCCGGCCGTGGACGGTCGCGGTGACGTTCGAGGAGTTCTCGGCCGTCGACGTGCGCGAGGAGCTCGCGGGCGAGCCGTCGCGCGCGGACTTCGTGCTCGAGGCGACGCTCGCGACGTGGCGCGCGATGATCGAGAGCATCGCGGCCGGCGGCGGCCGGCCCGCCCTCGACCAGACGCTCAACCACCTGAGCCACATGGGCGATCCGGTGCACCTGGCGTCCGACGATCCGCTGCGCCGCGACCTCTACTTCCGCTACAACCAGAGCCTGCAGGAGTTCGTGAACGCGTCGGCCGCGTTCCGGACCGCGTTCGGCGCGTGCGCGTGAGCGCGGCCGTGGCGCCGCGAGGCGGCCACTTCTCGATCGACGACACCTGCATCGGCTGCGGGGCGTGCGAGCACGCCTGCCCGGGCAAGGTCGACGCGATCCGGCAGATCGAGGGCGACTTCCTCGGCCGCTACGTGATCGTCGCCGCGGACTGCATCGACTGCGGCTTCTGCGTGCCGCTGTGCCCGGTCGCGTGCATCCACGACGGCCGGGTGCAGGCGTCGAGCGCGGCGGGAGCGGGCTGACCGCGTCCGGACGGACCGGAGCCGCGCGCCGGCTGACCGCCCTGCGCCGCGTGCCGCCCGAAGCTCGCGCGACGTTCGTGCTTGCCCGTGCGGCCCGACATCTAGTACGATTTCGTACTATGCGAGATCGAACAAGATCGCTCCGTCTGGTGCCGGCGCTGCATCGCGCCACGCACCGCGTCGGCCTCCACCTGCAGGCCGCCCGGCTCGGGGTCAGCCAGGGCGAGGCGCACGTCCTGGCTCAGCTCGACGCCGAGGGGCCGACGACCATCGCCGCCCTGCACGCGGCCTTCGCCCACCGGCGCTCGACCCTCACCGGCATCCTCGACCGCCTGGTCGAGGCGAACCTCGTGCGCCGTGACGTCCATGCGGACGACCGCCGCTCGTTCGTCGTCAGCTTGACGCCGCGCGGGCGTGCGCTCGGACGGCGGGTGCACGACGCGCTCGCGAAGCTCGAGGATCGTGCCCTGAAGCGTGTCCGCGCCGCCGATCTGGCCGGCTTCGAGGCCGTCGTCGAGGCGCTGCAGACGTCCGCCGCGGCGAGATCGCCGCAGGAGAAGCCGTGAGCCGAGTCCCGGAAGCAGATCGCCGCGACGCGATCCGCTGGCTGCGAGCGAGCTGCTGGGCCGGCGCGATCCTCGATGCGCTCGCCGCGGCGAGCATGCTGTCGCCGCGGCTGTTCGCCGCGCAGAACGGGCTCGAGGGCTTCCAGCCGGGACCGGAGTACCGGTACGCGATGGGGATGGGCGCATCGTTGATGCTCGGCTGGACCGTACTCCTGCTGTGGGCCGATCGCCGGCCCCTCGAGCGAAGCGGCGTCCTGCTGATCACCCTGGTTCCGGTCGTGGCTGGCCTGGTCGCGAACGAGGTGCTCGCGGTTCGCACGGGCTTCCTCCCGGTCGCGACGATCGCGCCGGTTTGGGTGGTGCAGGGGCTGCTCTCGGTGCTGTTCGCGGCGTCCTACGCCAAGGCGCGCAGCCTCGGGCCCGAGCCGCGCCGCTAGCGCGCCGCGCGCATCGCGGAGCGCATCTCCGCGCGCAGCCGCTCCGTCGCCTCGCGGTCGACCGCCAGCGTCCACTCCTCGAGCGCCCCCGTCAGGACCACGCCGTAGTCGCGCCGCGCGCTCTCGACCGAGACGTACTCGTCGAGCACGTCCTCGAGCACCTTGGCGGCGGGACGCGCGAGCGGGTCGCCCCAGCCGCCGCCGCCGCCGTAGTGGTACTCGTAGCACTCGCCGGCGTCGTGCAGGACGCGCTCCGACCGGTCGCCGATCTCGCGCGCGTGCGGCAGCGGCTCGCCGCTCGGGCCGACGCGGACCCGCAGCCTGTTCGGCGAGCCGTCCTTGCCGCCGGCGATGCCCGGCATCGGGTACTTCTTGCCGACGACGTAGGTGTACACCGTCGACGGCGTCAAGACCTGCTTTCGGTAGACGCTGCCGCAGTTGCCGCGGTACTCGCCCGGGCCGCCGGAGTCGGTCTCGAAGTCGCGCCAGAGCTGGCGCACGGGGAAGATCGACTCGTTGATCTCGGCGGTCGCGCGGATCAGGTTGCCGAAGCTGACGTTCATCGCACCCCAGCCGTCCTGGCCCTTGACCGCGCCGCAGTAGGCGGCGAACGTGTCCACCGAGTGATCGATGAAGGTCTTACCCGTGCGCGGGTTCTGGCCGAAGATCACCGTCGGCATGCCCATCTTGTAGATCTGCGGGCAGCAGCGCGTCGGCACGACCTTCGACAGCGCCTTGGCGATCGCCTCGCCGACCTCGGTGCCGGGGTGGTGCGTTCCGGCCGCGACCGAGCGCCCGGCCGGCGGGTTCAGGCAGCAGCCCTCCGGCACGACGAGGTCGATCGAGTCGAAGAAGCCCTCGTTCTTCGGGATGTCGGGGTCCATCATCGCGGCGAGCTGCGCGACGACGTAGCCGCGGGTGTTGCCGAAGGTCGAGTACGCCTCGATCTCGGGGCGGTCGTCGGAGCCGGTGAAGTCGACGGTGATCGACGAGCCCTTGATCGTGATCTTGCAGTGGACGTGGATGTCCTCGTTGCCCTTGGGATCGTGGTCGACGTAGGTGTCGGACTCGTAGACGCCGTCGGGCCAGGTCGCGACCTCGGCCTTGAAGCGCCGCTTCGCGTACTCGACCATGTAGTCGACCGCCGCGCGCACGGTCTCGTTGCCCCAGCGCCGGCAGATCTCGGCGAGGCGCTTGACGCCGAGCTGCGCCGCGCCGACCTGCGCGCGAAGATCGCCGAGGAAGGTCGGCGTGCGGTTGTTGGTCGCCATCATGTAGGTGACGTCCTTCCGCTCGACGCCCTTGTCGAAGATCTTCAGCGCCGGGAAGCGCACGCCCTCGGCCCAGATGTCGGGCGCGTCGACGTTGTAGCCGCCGGGCGCGCCGCCGCCGGTGTCGGCGTGGTGGCACTGGATCGACGCGATCAGCACCATCTCGCCGTCGTGGAAGACGGGCGCGAAGATGTTGTAGTCCGGCAGGTGGCCGCCGCCGTGGTAGGGGTCGTTGCCGACCAGGACGTCGCCCTCGTAGAGCCCGTCGCGGCCGAAGAACTCGAGCGCGAAGCGCACCGGCAGCGTGCTCGACAGCATGAACTGCGGGATGCCGACGGACAGCGCCGCGAGGCAGCCGCGCGCGTCGAGGATGGTCGCGTTGCGCTCGTTCGACTGGTTGAGGATCGGCGTCGTCGCCGTCAACGACACGTGCGTCGCCATCTCGAAGGCGACCGTCTCCATGGCGCCGCGGATGATCTCCGCCGTCACCGGGTCGATCGCCGCCGCCGAGCGGCGCCGCGTCGCCGCGCTCGCGCTCAGGGGACGCGTGATCGCGCCCGCGCGCCGGGCCTTCGCCTTGCCGCGTGCCACCGTTCGATGCGCCTTCACTGCGGACCTCCGTTCCCAGCGATTAGCGAACGGCGGGCGGTGGCTTGTCAAGTGACGGGCCGGTCGGCGGACGGGCGGATCGCGCGCGGAAACGGGCCGCTGCCGCGCGGCCCCGGCCCGCTCGCGCTTTCCGGGTTGAAGCGCGCGCCCCGAAGCGGGCAGAGTCGGGCACGATGAAGCCCTTTCCCTGGATCCGCATGCAGCGGAGGACCCACCCCGAGCTGCCCCTCGAACCGCCGATCCCGCTCGGCAACCTGTCGAATGGCGAGTTCTTCCACGAGCAGACGCCGCGCGAGCGCCGGATGCGCGACGAGATCCTGCGCCGGGCCGACGCCGGCGCGCGCCGCCTGGGCATCGACCGCCGCGACTTCCTCGCGAGCGCGCTCGGCATGACGACCTCGCTCGCGGTGGTGAACCTGTTCTCCGGCTGCTCCGACTCGAGCGGCGGCTTTCGCACGCCGGAGGACCCGCTCGACTGCGAGGGCGCGACCCAGATGCTGTCGGGCAACGAGTTCATCTTCGACATCCAGACGCACCACATCGAGGACGAGGAGACCTGGCGCGAGCGCCACCCGGGGCAGCAGTTCAACGCCGACGGCTTCGCGCAGTTCCTGACGCTCTACCAGTGCGATCTGCCCGATCGCCGCGACTGCATCGGCCCCGCGCAGTACGCGCGCTTCATCTTCCTCGAGTCCGACACCACCGTCGCGACGCTGTCCGGCTTTCCCTCGCCGATGTGCGACGACGGCACGCTGTGCACCAACCTCAACAGCAACGACGGCATGGCCTTCTGGCGCCAGCTCATCAACGACGCCGCCGGCAGCCAGCGCATGGTGCAGCACTGCCAGGTCGCGCCGAACGACCGCTGGGATCTGCAGGCCGCGATGATGGAGCAGATCCGCGAGCAGTACGGCAACCACGGCTGGAAGTGCTACCCGCCGTGGGGCCCGCGCGGCCAGGGCTGGTGGCTCGACGACGAGGCGGTCGCGGGCCCGTTCATCGAGAAGTGCATCGAGCTCGGCGAGCCGCTGATCTGCGCGCACAAGGGCTTCCCGCTGCCCGGCTTCGACCGCGTGCACACGGACCCGCGCGACGTCGGCCCGGCCGCGGCCCGCTACCCGCAGGTCAACTTCGTCGTCTACCACTCGGCGTTCGAGGCGCAGAACCGCGAGGGGCCGTACGATCCGAACGGGCTCGGCGTCGACCGCCTGTGCCGGACGGTCGAGGAGCACGGCCTCAAGGGCAAGAACGTCTACGCCGAGCTCGGCAGCGCCTGGGTGCTGTCGATGCGCAACGCGGAGGGCGCGCAGCACCTGATCGGCAAGCTCGTCAAGTACCTCGGCGAGGACAACGTCCTGTGGGGCTCGGAGTGCATCTGGTTCGGCTCGCCGCAGCCGCAGATCGAGTTCTTCCGCGCGCTCGAGATCTCGCCCGAGCTCCAGGAGCAGTACGGCTATCCGGAGCTGACGTCGGACATCAAGCAGAAGATCTTCGGCCTGAACGCGGCGCGGATCTACGGCATCGACCCGGACGCCGTGCGCTGCACGATCGACGAGAGCAAGCTCGGGCGCGCGCGCCGCGAGCTCGACGTCGCCCTCGGCACGCGCCGCTGGGCGTTCCAGCAGCCGCAGGGTCCGCGCACCCGGCGCGAGTTCATGGCGCTCGCGCGCTGGCGTCAGTTCCTGAACCGGCCGGCTTGAGATCGGCCAGCATCCCCTGCGCGCGGAACCATGCGATCGCGTCGGCGACCGCCCGCTCGAGGGCGCCGTGCCGGTAGCCGAGCTCGCGCTCGGCCTTGGCCGACGAGAACTGGAAGCGGTCCGTGTACGCCCAGCGCACCGAGTTCGAGGTGATGAGCGGCTCCTTGCCGGTCCACACGTGCTGCAGGTCGCCGAGCAGCCCGACGACCCCGGCGATCGGGCGCGGCACGCGCCACGTGAGCGGCGGCACCCCGGCGACGCGCGCGATCAGCCGGAAGCACGCGTCGTAGGTCATGTTGTCGCCGCCCAGGATGTAGCGCTCGCCGCTCCGTCCCTTCTGCCACGCGAGCAGCATGCCGCGCGCGACGTCGCGCACGTCGACGAAGTTGTTGCTGCCGGTGCTATAGCCCGGTGCTTGACGCAAGACGACGCCGAGCATCATCTTCCCCGAGCTCGGCTTCGCGTCGTACGGCCCGAACATGTAGGTCGGGCTGACGATCACGGCGTCGAGACCGGCGCGCACCGCGTCCTGCACGAGCAGCTCCGCCCGGTGCTTCGTCGTGACGTAGCCGTCGTCCAGGCCGTAGTCCGCGAAGTTCCACGGCGCGTCCTCCGTGCAGGGCACGCCGTCCGTCGACAGCCCGACGGCGCCCACCGTCGAGCAGTGCACGAGGCGCGGGACTCGGGCCGCGCGCACCGCGGCGATCACGTTCCGCGTGCCGTCGACGTTGGCGGCGATCAGCGCCGGCGTCGCCCGGCGCAGGATGCTCACCAGCGCCGCGCAGTGAAAGACGACGTCGGCGCCCTCGAAGGAGGCGGTGAGCGCGCGCACGTCGTCGAGGTCGGCGCTCGTCCACTCGATGGGATGGCCCTGGAGATGTCGCGTGCTCGCCTCGCTGCGGCGCGTGGCGCGTACCTCGTGGCCCCGAGCGAGCAGCTCGAGCGCGAGGTTGCCGCCGACGAGGCCGGACGCTCCGGTGATTGCGGCACGCATGGCGCGCTTCATACTGCACGCGGCGGCCCGGCTGCCAGGCCTCCCGCCCGCCTCAAGGACCGAGCATCCCGCGGTACATCTCGAGGTTGAACGCCAGGTCGTCGCGGTACGACGCCCGGACGTCCGGCTCGAGGTGCGCGATCTCCCACTCGAGCGCCTCGACCTCGCGGCGCGCGATCTCGGCGTGGTCGTCGCCGTGGTCGCCGCGGCCGAACTGGTACGCGTGCACCAGCTCGTGCGCGAGGAACGAGCGCAGCTCGGCGTCGTTCAGCGCGTCGCGTCCGACGAACGCGCTCGGCGCGACCTCCACGACGACGACGCCGTCGACGAGCCTGGCGCAGCCGTACGAGCCGAGCCAGCGCGACCAGAGGAAGCTCTCCCCCATCTGCCGCCGGTCCGGGGCGCGGATCGCGGTGTCGACGGGCGGCGGCTGCGGGAACACGCCCGCGTGCCGGGCGAGGACGTCGTCGATCGCCTCCGCGAGCCGCCGCACCGCACCGGGCGCCGACCAGTCGGTGCCGCCTGCGGCGAGCTGCGGCTCGGTGGTGTCGTACCAGAAGGTCTCGCGCTCGATGCGGATCGCGCGCGTGGGCGGCGCCGGCGCGATCACGGCCTGCGGCTGCGCTGCGGCGCCGCGGCTCGGCGCGCAGACGCCGGCCAGCACGGCCGGCAGCGCGAGGACCACCGCCGGCCAGGACGCTCCCGTGCGGCCCCGTGGGCGAGACGGCATCGGCGGCGACCATAGAACAAGCGCGCACCTGAGCGTACCGGCATCGCGGCAGGCGGCGGCCGGGCGGCGCCGGGACGCACGCGGCGAGAGCCGTCAGCCGCGGATCCGGTCGGCGCTCACCAGGTTCGGGCAGGGCGCGCCCTCCTCGAGCGCCGTCAGGTTGTCGATCGTCGTCCGCGCGATCTCGCCGAGCGCCTCCTCGGTGAAGAACCCCTGGTGGCCGGTGATCAGCACGTTCGGGAAGGTGAGGAGGCGCGCGAACACGTCGTCGCGCAGGACCTCGTTGGACAGGTCCTCGAAGAAGAGGTCCGCCTCCTCCTCGTAGACGTCGAGCGCCAGCGCGCCGAGACGCCGGGACTTGAGGCCCTCGATCACCGCCGCGGTGTCGATCAGCGCCCCGCGGCCGGTGTTGACGAGCATCGCGCCGGGCTTCATGCGCCGGATCGCGTCGCGGTCGATCAGGTGGTGCGTCGACGGCAGCAGCGGGCAGTGCAGCGTAACGACGTCCGCCGCCGCGAGCAGCTCCTCGAGGGCGAGGATCCGCCCGCCGAGCCGTGCGAAGTCCGGGTGCGGCGCCGGATCCGAGCCGAGCAGCCGCGTGCCGAACCCGGTGAGGATCCGCGCGAGCGTGATGCCGATCGCGCCGAGGCCGACGATCCCCACGGTGCGTCCGTGCAGCTCGAAGCCGAGCAGGCCGTCGAGCGCAAAGTTGCCCTCGCGCACGCGGTTGTGCGCGCGGTGGATCTTCCGGCAGCGCAGCGCCACGAAGCGCGTGCCGCCCTCCACGAGCGTCTCGAGGATCGGCGCCGTGAGCTCGTCGTTGACGAACGTGCACACGGCGGGGAAGCCGCGGGCGAGCGCGCTCGTCTCCGGCGACAGGCGCGGCTCGAAGAAGACGAGGTCGTGGCGCCCCCGATTCGCGGCTGCGAGGAAGCTGCGGTCGTACGCCTTGGTGCTGAACACCGCGACCCGCACGCGGCCATTCGACCAGACGCCCGCGCGCGCGGCAACGGAGCCGCTACGCGCGGGGTCTGAACTTCGGCAGGGAGATCTGGTCGTCCTGCTTCTCGAACACCACCTCGACCGGCATCCCGATGCGGATGTCGCCCGGCTCGACCTCGACCAGGTTGGTGTGCAGGCGCGGCCCCTCGTCGAGCTCGACGATCGCGACGTTGAACGGGTCGCCCCAGAACGCCGGGTGCTGCGACTTGTGGACCACGATCCACGAGAACACCTTGCCGCGCCCCGAGAGCGCGACCCACGCGTGCCGCGGCGACAGGCAGCGCGCGCAGTGCGAGGCGGGCGGCCAGCGCAGGAAGCCGCAGTCCTCGCAGCGCTGCGCGCGCAGCTCGCCGGCGCGCGCGCCCTCCCAGTAGGGCGCGGAGTCCTCGGTCGGCATCGGCAGCGGCTTGTCTATTTTGAACATGTCCCCGTGCGGTGCTCGCCGAGCGCGTGGCGCGCTCGGCTGCGCTCCTCCGATGGAGCTCGCATTTCGCGGCTCGGGCGTGAAAGGCTCATCCGCTACTCCGTGAGGACGAGCACGGTGTAGGCGACCGTCGGCGGCGCCTCGTGCGGCGCACCGCCGTAGCCGGTGACCATCGATACGCGAGCGCTCTCGACCTGCGACGAGGATGTGCCGCGGAGCTGGCGCACCGCCTCGGCGACGTGGCCGAAGCCGCTGATGTGCCCCTCCGAGAGCAGCCCGCCCGCGGTGTTCGCGGGCAGCGAGCCGCGGTCGAACTCGAGGTTGCCGGCCGCGACGAACGCGCCGACCTCCTCCGGCGCGGCGAAGCCGTAGGCCATCAGCTCGTGCATCACGAGCGGGGTGAAGCCGTCGTAGAGCTGCACGACGTCGACGTCCCGCGCGCCGATGCCGGCCATGCGGTACGCGGCCTCGGCGGCGCGCGCGCCGCCCGGGCGGTCCTCGGCGTGCCGATCGGGGTGGATGATCTCCGAGGAGTGCTGCTGTCCCGTGCCCGCGATCCGCGCCGGCTTCTGCGCGAGGTCGCGCGCGCGCTCGGTCGAGGTGACGATCACCGCGCCGCCGCCGTCGGTGACGAGGCAGCAGTCGAGCAGGTGCAGCGGCTCGACGATGAAGCGCGACGCCTGATGGTCGGCGATCGTGATCGGCTCGCGCTTCTGGGCGTGCGGGTTGCGCGACGCGTGCTTGCGGAACGCGACCGCGATCGCGCCGTACTGCTCCGAGGTGATGCCGTACTCGTGCATCTGCCGGCGTCCGACGTGGCCCATGAACGGCATCGCGCCGACGTCGCCGTAGGGGATCGCGAACTGCGAGCCGAACAGCGAGGGCAGGACGCCCTGCGGGTTGGTCTGGGCGCCGAACGCGCACAGCACCGCGCGGCACATGCCGGCGTGGATCAGCGCCGTCGCGGTCTGGATCATGCCGCAGGCCGTCGCCCCGCCCATGTCCATGGTCGCGCAGTAGGCCGGCTCGATGCCGAGGTGGACCGCGACGCGCGACGCCCAGCCGTGCTGCTCGCCCATCTGCGGCGGCATGAGCACCATGACGCCGTCGATCTCGTCCTTGGCGATGCCGCAGTCGGCGATCGCGTTGGCCGACGCCTCGAGGCAGAAGCCCAGCGCGCTCGTGCCGGGGACCTTGCCGAAGCGCGATAGGCCGATGCCGGCGATCGCGCACGTGCCGGACGGGAGGCGAGCTTCGGTCATGGGTCGACGCGGCAGACCACGCGCGGCCGCCGGTTGTCAACCGCGCGCCGGCGTCGCGCGGCGCCGCTCGCGCTCGATCAGCTCCTCGAGCCCGGTCGAGCGGCGCACGGGATACGGCTCCGCCACTGTCGCGAGCGAGCGCAGGCGAGTGGGCAGGCGCTCGACCGCCGCGCGGCGCCGCTCGCGGGCGGCGTCGACGCGCTCCGGCGGCCGCGTGCGGCGGCCGCCGGCCATGACGAGCTCGAGCAGCGGCCGGCCGCCGGG
>JBFMAS010000670.1:0-2703 GCA_040755575.1 Thermodesulfobacteriota bacterium | reverse complement strand
CGCACCTCGCCGCGCGCGAGCGCCGCGGGCACGACGAGGGCCGACACGTCGAGGGCGAGCAGGTCGTCGCGGCTCGTGAAGCGGGCCCGGCGGTCGGCGACGCCGAGCGCCTCGCGCGCGGCGACGAGCTGGTCCCACTCCCCGACGATGCCGCGGAGCGGCCGGCCGGACGTCGCGACCGAGCAGCGGACGACCTCGGCCAGCCCGCGCGGCGCCTGCAGGACCACGTTGCCGTTCCAGGCGTGCGCCGCGACCGCCACGAGCGCGCCTTCCTCGAAGCCGCCGGCCCACGTCGCCTGGAACGGATCGCCGTGGTCGACGAGGCCGCCCGCGCGCAGATTCGAGCGCAGGAACAGCGAGGCGTCGGCGTGGCGCGCGAGGAAGGCCTCGATCGCGCGCTCGTCGCCGGGCTGCAGCCTGCGCACGCGAATCACCGTGCGAGTCTTCCGCGAACCCCGCCCGCTGGTCTAGGAAGACGTTTCCACGCTCGCGAGACGCGGGAGGACGACGAATGGCGACGCCGAGCAGAGCCGAGGTCGAGAAGGCGTTCGAGCGCTATCTGCGGCTCGGTGCCTTCGAGCGCAACTGGAACGCGTGGGCCGACCTCTTCACCGAGGACGCCCACTACTACGAGGTCCAGTACGGGACGTTCCGCGGACGCGAGGCGATCCGCAAGTGGATCACGACGACGATGGCCGGCGTGCCCGACATGTACTTCCCGCCGCCCAAGTGGGTGATGATCGACGGCGACCGCGTCGCGTTCTGCATCGACAACGTCTACCCGAACCCGAAGGACCCGAGCGGTCCGCCGATAGGCTTCCCGACCTTCACCGTGCTGCAGTACCGCGACGGGCTGTGGTGCTCCGAGGAGGACTACTACGACGTCAAGGCGAGCGTCGCCGCACGCGAGGCGTTCCGCGCCGCCGGCGGCAGGGCATCGCCGCCGATCGAGCGCTGAGCCGCAGCGGGGGCGGCTGCGCCGGCGTCGCGGCGGCGCGGACCGTCGCCGGCACGGCAGCCGGCGCGCGCACCCACTGGCCGCCCGCCCGCTCGTTCAGCTCCCGCCACAGCTCGGCCGGCTCCTTCTCGAAGACGCTCGCCGGATCGCCGGCCGTGACGTTCCAGTCGCCACGCGCGATCTCCTCGTCGAGCTGCTGCGGCGCCCAGCCGGCGTAGCCGACGAAGGCCCGGAAGCGGTCGCTCGCCTTGGCGTCGCGGATCGTGCGGCGCAGCACGTCGAGGCTCGACGTCACGAACACCTCGTCGAGCACGCGCTCGGAGTCCTCCGGCGCCTGGCCGGTCCGCACCAGCAGCACCATGCGGTCGCGCGCCACCGGGCCGCCGATGAACACCGTCTCCGGCCGCTCGCGCAGCTCCTCGACGTCCGGCAGAACGAGCGCCAGCTTGACGTCGGTCGGCCGGTTGATGACCACGCCGAGCGCGCCGTGCGTCTCGTACTCGAGCATCAGGATGACCGTCTCGCGGAAGTTCGGGTCGACGAGCTTCTCGGTCGCGACCAGGAACTTGCCCCGCGCGACGGCCGGCCGCGGCTGGGCGGCCGGTGCGCCGGCCGCCTGCGACGCCGCGAGCAGCGACGCCAGGGCGGCTGCGAACCCGAGCGACGCGGCACGCGGCGTGGTCGCGCGAAGCTTCACCGGCTGGCTCCGGCGTCGAAGCTATGCCGCGTGCTCGGGCGCCGCAAGCAGCCCTTGTCAGCCCCGCTCGCGATGGCGACAATCCCCGACGTGGCGAGCAAGGTGACCAAGGTCGCGAGCAAGCGGCTCTACCGCGTGCGCTTCATGAACGAGGGCCGCATCTTCGAGCTCTACGCCCGCGAGGTCGCGCAGGGGTCGCTCTTCGGCTTCATCGAGGTCGCGGACATCGTCTGGGGCAGCAGATCCGAGGTCATCATCGACCCGACCGAGCAGGAGCTGCGCAACGAGTTCAACGGCGTCAGCCGGCTGCACGTCCCGCTGCACGCGGTGGTCCGCGTCGACGAGGTCGAGAGGGGCGGCAGCGCCAAGATCATCTCGCTGCCCGGGACGCCGGCGAAGGCGACCTCGCCGGTTCCGATCTACACGCCGAGCGGCACCGGGCCGGTCAAGCCGAAGTAGCGCCGAAGCGCTCGCGCGTCACCGCGTAGTAGCGGACCGCCGTGCCGGCGGCGCCCGCGGCCGGCAGCGGCGTCATGCCGAGCTTCTCGAGCACGCGCCGCGACGCCGCGTTGGGCGCGTCGACGCCGCCCAGCACGCGGGGGAGGTCCAGGCGCTCGAACGTCCAGGCGACGACCGCGCGGGCCGCCTCGGTCGCGAGCCCGCGACCCCAGAGCGCCGGCTCGATGCTGTACAGCACCTCCAGATCCGCCGTCCCGGGGACGCGGCGGAGCCCGCAGACGCCGGCGAACCGCCGCTCTTCGGTATCGACGATCCACAAGCCGAAGCCGTCGCGTGCGAAGTCGGCGGCGCTGCCGTCGAGCACCGGCTGCGCCCGCTCGCGGGTCACGGACGGCGTCGTCCCACAGGAAGCGCCGCACCTCGGGATCGTTCCAGTGTGCGACGACGCTCTCGGCGTCGTCGTCCGCGAGACGGCGAAACGCGAGCCGCGTCGCGCGGGGCGCCGCCGGGAGAGCGCTCATCGCAGCCGCCAGGGCAGTCGCTCGGCAACGCCGGGAGGCGCGCCGGCGAGCGTCGCATGCCGTCGTCG
>JBFMAS010000669.1:0-12374 GCA_040755575.1 Thermodesulfobacteriota bacterium | reverse complement strand
GGCGCGCCCGCACGGCGCGCCGCCCATACTTGACGCGGGGCAAAACGCCCCACCAGCGTTGCACGAGCACCAGACCTCGCGCTCGTGGTGCGCGCGGCGGCGTCGGATCGAGAAATCGCCTTCCCGGACGCGCCGGCCGCGTGGTAGCTTCCGTGCTCTCCGCACCGGCGGCTGCCGGGCTCTTCCGGGAGAGATCGCGTGCCTTCTGATTCCCGCCTCCTCGTCAAGCTCAGCTTCCACGTCCTGACCGCGGTCGCCGCAGCCTCGCCGGCGACGGCCACCGTTCCCGCCGACCTGTGCACGGGCGATCCGTGCGTCGTGACGCAGGCGCTCACGGTCGACGCCGGCTCGACGCTCGACTTCGGGCCCGGGACGGAGCTCCGGCTCGCGCCGAGCGCCGCGTTGACGGTGGGCGCCGGTGGCGATCGCTCGATCACGCTCGCGGCAGGCAGCATCGTGCTGCAGCCCGGCGCCGCCATCCTGGGCGGCGGCGACTTCGCGACGGTCACGCTGCGGGCCACCGCCGGCGCGCTCGACCTGCAGCGCAGCGGCCCGACCGTCGCGCGGGTCGACGTGAGCGGCAACCAGGCCGGCTCGATCGTCGTCGAGGCGAGCGGCGACGTGACGATCGCCGGCGACCTCGACGCGCGCGGCAGCGGGCGCGACTCGCAGGGCGGCGGGATCCAGATCGACGCCGGCGGCACGGTTGCGGGCGCCGGCGGCCTGCTCGCGAGCGCGACCGGCAACGGCGCCGCGGGCGGCGGCATCGAGATCGTCGCGGGGACCGGCATCGCGCTGAGCGGCACCCTCGCCACCTCGGGCGGCAGCTTCGGCGGCGGCGAGATCCTGCTCTCGACCGCGACCGGCGACCTGTCGCTCGCGGGCACGATCAACGTCAGCGGCTCCAACCCCGACGGCTCGGCCGGCGGGCTCGAGGCGGTCGCGCAGGCGGGCGACGTCGCGCTCGCGGCCGCCTTCACCGGCACGGGCGGCTCGGGCGCGCAGGAAGCGTGCGGCGACGGCGCCGTCATCCTGCTCGACGCGGCCGGCGACGTGAGCTTCGGCGGCGCGATCGACGTGACGTCCGGGACGCACTGCCTGGGTGGCGAGCTGACCGCCGTCGCCGGCGGCGAGGTGCGCCAGCCGGCGGGTGCGACCTTCAAGAGCGTCGGGCCCGGCCTGTTCGGCGGCGGCGGCCGCGTCGCGATCGACGCCGGTACGCGCGTCGTCCTGCGCAGCCTCGACCTGAGCTCGGGCGGCAGCGGCGGCAGCCTGGAGGCGGTCGCGGTCGACGAGATCGACGTCCGCGGCCTGGTCGACGCGAGCGCGTCGGGCGCCGAGGGTGTCGGCGGCACGACGCTGCTGCAGGCGTGCCACGTGAGCGTCGCCGCCGGCGGGACGCTCGACGCGCGCGGCTCCTTCGTGATCCCGGACTTCGGCGTCAACCAGCTGCTCGCGAGCGGCACCATGACGGTCGCGGGCACGCTCCGTGCAGCGACCGCCAACGTGCTGCGGCACAAGGGCACGCCGCCGATCGTCACCGGGACCGTCGTCCCGGCGGCGACGATCACCGTCGACACGAGCCTGCCCGACTGCCCGCCCGTCCCGGAGTGCGGCAACGCGTTCACCGACGTCGGCGAGGCGTGCGACGACGGCAACACCGAGTCCTGCGACGGCTGCAGCGCGGACTGCATGCGCGTCGACGCGGTCTGCGGCGACACGGTGCGCGAGTGCGGCGAGCAGTGCGACGACGGCGACGTCGAGGACGGCGACGGCTGCCAGGCCGACTGCACGCTGACGCCGCCCGAGGGCGTCCGCGTGCGCGGCACGCCGCTCGCGACGGCCGGCTGCCTCGCGCAGTGGGCGCTGCGCCTGCCGAGCCCGGCGCTCGACCCATCGACCGGCCTGCCCGCGAGCCGGCAGGCGTGCAGCGACGGCGATCCGGCCTGCGACGCCGACGGCGCGGTCGACGGGGCCTGCACGTTCGACCTGCAGGTGTGCACCAACGTGCCGGACCCGGAGGTCCCGGCGTGCGCTCCGGAGAACGTCAACCTGCTGGCGATCGTCCAGCCGAAGCCGCCCGGCGGCGACGATCCCGTCGATCAGGGCAACGCGACGGAGCTGGCCGGCGCGCTGATGAGCCTCGGCGTGAAGGTCAAGGCGGGGACGACCGTGCTGCGGACCGGCAGCCCGATCACCGCGCCCGACGCGTGCACCGACGGCATGCTGCTGCACGTACCGCACCTGCCGGGCGCACCGGGCGAGCGCACGTTCCGCATCTCGGCGCGTGCGAAGGGCGCGGCCAAGATGAAGAAGAACGTGCTGACCCTCGTCTGCGAGACCGCGGCCCCGGCCTGCGGCGACGGCGTCCTGCAGGCCGGCGAAGCGTGCGACGACGGCAACACCGACGCGTGCGACGGCTGCTCGGCGGCCTGCACGGTGGAGGGCTGCGGCAACGGCGTCCTCGAGTGCACGGAGGAGTGCGACGAGGGCGAGGCGAACGGCGGCGGCGAGGCGGCGTGCAGCAGCACCTGCGAGCGCCTCACGCCCGAGCTGCGCATCCCGGGCGGCGGCGCGCAGCGCTTCGACTGCGCGTTCGAGTGGTCGGCGCTCGCGGGGCCCGGTGACGTCCCCGTCGACCGCAAGGGCGTCCCGCAGCCGACGTTCACCTGCACCGACGACGATCCCGCCTGCGACCTCGACCCGCAGCAGGGCACTTGCCGCGTCCGCCTCTGGGGCTGCTTCGGCGGTGCCGACGCGCGCCTCGGCTGCGACGCGCTGCAAACGACCGGCGCCGTGGTCCGCAGCCCCGCCGCCAGCGCGGCGCGCGCGCCCGAGATCGCGGCGCGTGCCGCGCTCGCGGACGCGCTCGCCGTGCTCGACTTCCCGGCCGGACCCGGCGAGCGCTGCACCGACCCGATCGAGCTCGAGCTGCCGGTGCGCCAGGCGTGGCTGCACCTGAAGCTCGAGGTGCCGATCGCGTCGGCGGCGTACCGGGACCGCGACGGCCTGCGCATCAAGTGCGCGCGGCCGTAGGCGCTCGCTCTACAAGCCGAGCATCTTGGCCATGTACTGGATCATCACCTCGTCGGCGCCGCCGCCGATGCTGATCAGGCGGGAGTCGACGAAGGCGCGGCCCGCGGCGCTCTCGGTCATGTAGCCGAAGCCGCCGTGCAGCTGGATGCACTCGTCGGCGACCGCGCGGCTGGTGCGTCCGACGAGCAGCTTCGCCATCGAGATCTCGAGCGTCGCGTCCTCGCCGCGCATGCGCTTGCGCACGCACGCGTGCACCATCTCGCGGTCGGCGGTGACGCGCGCCAGCATCTCGACCAGCTTGAACTGCGTCACCTGCATCTTCGAGAGCGGCTTGCCGAACAGCACGCGCTCCTGGCACCACCCCTTGGTCTTCTCCCAGAGCGCGAGCGAGGCCGCGTTCGAGCTGACGCACGCGACCAGGCGCTCGTCCTGGAACTGCATCATCTGCTGCTGGAAGCCGCGCCCGACGTCGCCGATCGTGTTCGCGACCGGGACGCGCACGTCCTCGAAGAACAGCAGGCCCGTGTCGGAGCCGCGGTTGCCGATCTTGTCGAGCAGCCGGTAGCTGAAGCCCGGCGTGTCGGTCGGCACGACGATCTGCGAGAAGCCGCCGTAGCCCGCCTTGGGATCGGTCACGGCGAGCAGGCAGAGGAAGTCCGCGGTCGCCGCGTTGGTGATGTAGATCTTGCTGCCGTTGATCACCCAGTCGTCGCCGTCGCGCACGGCGCGCGTCTTGATGCCGGCGACGTCCGAGCCGGCGTCGGGCTCGGTGACCGCGATCGCGCTCACCAGCTCGCCCTTGATCGCCGGCACCAGGAAGCGCTCGCGCAGCTCGTCGGAGCCGAACTGGTGCAGCGACGGCGTGGCCATGTCGGTGTGCACGCTGATGCCCATGGTGACGCCGGCGTTGTCGCAGCGGGCGAGCTCCTCGTACATCACCGTGGTGTACGACCAGTCGAGGCCCGAGCCGCCCCAGCGCGGGTCGTAGCGGATGCCGAGCATCCCGAGGTCGCCCATCTTGCGGTAGAGCGACTTGTCGATGCGCCCCATCTCGTCGAACTCGCGCGCGCGCGGCGCGAGCTCCTCCTGCACGAACTTGCGCACGACGGCGCGGAACGCCTCGTGATCGGGGGTGGCGTAGATCTCGCTCGACATCGACGTCCTCGCGGGCCTCGTGCCGCCGGAGCGGCGGCTGCCCGGTGTGTTATCCGGCGCCGGCACGACTTGCCAGGTCGCGTCGCGATGCCGATAACCCCCGGGCGTGCACGGCAAGGTCGCCATCGTCACCGGCGCCACCTCGGGGATCGGGCGCAGCACCGCGTTCGGGCTCGCGCGCCTCGGCGCGAGCCTGGGTCTCGTCTGCCGCGACGCCGCCAGGGCCGAGGAGACGGCGCGCGAGATCCGCGAGCAGACGGGCAATGCGGCGGTCGACGTGTTCCTCGCCGACCTCGCGTCGCAGGCGCAGATCCGCCGCGTGGCCGGCCGGATCCTCGACCGCTTCCCGCACATCCACGTGCTGATCAACAACGCGGGCGTCGTGAACCTGCAGCGCAGCACGACCGAGGACGGCATCGAGACGGTGTTCGCCGTCAATCACCTCGCCTACTTCCTGCTCACCCACCTGCTGCTCGAGCGCCTGCGCGAGAGCGCGCCTTCGCGCATCGTCAACGTCGCATCCGACGCGCACAAGTTCGTGAGCGGCGTGAACTTCGACGACGTCGGCTTCGCGAGCGGCTACAAGGCGATGAAGGTCTACGGGCACTCGAAGCTCGCCAACGTGCTGTTCACCTACGAGCTCGCGCGCCGCCTCGACGGCACCGGCGTCACGGCAAACTGCGTCCACCCGGGCGCGGTCGCGACCGGGCTCGGCAAGAACAACGGCGGCTGGGCGAAGGTGCTGATCCGCATGCTGGCGCCGTTGTTCCGCACGCCGGACCGCGGGGCCGAGACCACGCTGCACGTCGCCACGTCACCCGCGCTCGAGGGCGTGACCGGCCGCTACTTCGCCAGCTCGCGCGAGGCGCGCAGCTCGGCCGCGTCGCACGACCGTGACGCTGCGGGGCGGCTCTGGGAACTCAGCGTCGAGCTCACGCACCCGGAGCGCCGGACGCCTCTCGGGGCGCAGGCCTGAGGGCGTCGAGCGCCGCGCCGCCCGCCGGCCCGAGCGATCCCACATCCAGGAAAGGATGATGCCCAGCGACACGATCCTCATCGCCCTGCAGGTCGTTGCCCTGCTCTTCGCGGTCTCGTTCCACGAGTCCGCGCACGGGCTCGCCGCGCTCGCGTGCGGCGACACGACGGCGCGCGACCTCGGCCGCATCTCGCTCAACCCGCTGCGGCACGTCGATCCGTTCGGCAGCGTGGTGCTGCCGGTGCTGCTCGCGCTCGCGGGCGCACCCGTGTTCGGCTGGGCGAAGCCGGTGCCGGTCGACCTGTCGCGGACCCGCGAGCCGCGCAAGGCGAACCTGCTCGTGTCGGCCGCCGGGCCGCTGTCGAACGTGCTGCTCGCGCTGCTGTTCGCGCTCGTCGTCCTGCTGCTGCGCGACCACGTCGAGGGGCCGGTCCGTGACAGCGCGCTCGGCCTCGTGCTGCTGCTCGCGTTCTTCTCGGTGCTGATCAACGTCGTGCTCGCGCTCTTCAACCTGCTGCCGATCCCGCCGCTCGACGGCTTCGGCGTCCTCGAGAGCCTGCTGCCGCGACGCCTTCATCCGTTCGCCTTCGCGCTGCGGCGCTACGGGATGGCGATCCTGCTCGTCGCCATGGTCACCGGCGCCGTCGGCCAGGTGCTCACGCCCGTGCGCAGGGCGGCCGTTCGCCTGCTGCTCGGCTGACGCGTCGTCGCCGCCGCGCCGCCACTAAAGTCGCCTCCCGGCGCGACCGAGAGACCGGTGGATGGTCAGACCCTTCACCGTGCTCGCGCTCGTGGCGGATCCGAATCTGCGCCGGCGAGTGAAGGACACGCTCGCCTCGTGCACGGCGGAGCTCCGCGTCTCGGAGAGCACGAGCCTCGCCTGGACGCAGCTCGAGCGTGCGCGTCCCTCGCTGCTCGTCGTCGACTGGAGCGCCTCGGGCGTCGACCGCAGCGAGCTGTGCGCGCGCGTGCGCGCGCGTGACGGCGGCGACGGTACCCTGATCCTCGCGCTCGTGCCGGAGTCCGAGGCACGCTCCGTGCGAGCCGTGCTCGACGCCGGCGCCGACGACTTCCTGCTGACGCCGTTCGACGCGCTCGCGCTCGAGAACCGGCTCGCCGCGCTCGAGCGCCGCATGCGGGCGGCGCAATGGGCCTCCGAGGCGCGCACGCAAGCGCTCGCCGCCGACTACGCGCGGCACGCGGAGGAGCTCACCGCGGCGCGCAACGAGGCGCTCGCCGCGAACCGCCTCAAGTCCGAGTTCCTGGCGAACATGAGCCACGAGATCCGCACGCCGATGAACGGCGTCATCGGCATGACGGGACTGCTGCTCGGCACCGACCTCGCCCCCGAGCAGCGCTCGTACACCGAGACCATCCGGGTGTCCGCCGAGTCGCTGCTCACCGTGATCAACGACATCCTCGACTTCTCGAAGATCGAGGCCGGACGCATGGAGCTCGAGACGACGACCTTCGACGTCGGCACGACGGTCGAGGAGGCCACCGAGCTGCTCGCCGAGCGCGCGCACGCGAAGGGGCTGGAGCTCATCTGCCACGTCGAGAGCGATCTGCGTCGCGCCGTCGGCGATGCCGGCCGGCTGCGCCAGGTGCTGGTCAACCTGATCGGCAACGCCGTCAAGTTCACCGAGAGCGGCGAGGTCCGCGTCCACGCGAGCGTCGCCGACGACGACGACCGCGGCCTGCTCGTGCGCTTCGAGGTGTCCGATACGGGCGTCGGCATCCCGCGCGTAGCCCAGCCGCGCATCTTCGAGGCGTTCACCCAGGCCGACGGCTCGACGAGCCGCCGCTATCCGGGCACCGGCCTCGGCCTCGCGATCTGCCAGCGCCTCGTGCGCCTGATGGGCGGCGAGATCGGCGTCGAGAGCGAGGAGGGTCGCGGCAGCACCTTCTGGTTCACGGCGCGCCTGGAGCACGCCGGACCCGCCGAGGAGCCCGGCGACGCCGACTTCGCGGTGCTCGACGGCGCGCGCATCCTGGGCGTCGACGACAACCCGACCAACCGGATCATCCTCAAGGCGTACCTCGGACGCCACGGCAGCGAGGTCGACACCGCGTGCGACGGCCACACGGCGCTCGACGCGCTCGAGGCCGCGCAGTGCGCCGGCAGGCCGTATCAGCTCGTGGTGTTCGACATGCTGATGCCCGGCATGGACGGCGTCGAGTTCGCGCGCCGGGTGCGCGCGACGCCGGGCCTCGAGGGCCTGCCGCTCGTCATGGCGAGCTCGCTGTCCGAGCGAGGTCAGATCGAGCAGGCGCGCGCCGTCGGCGTCAATCGCCGGCTGACGAAGCCGCTGCGCCAGGGTCAGCTCCTCGACTGCGTCCGCACGCTGCTGAGCGCCCCGGCGCCGCCGAAGCCGCCGCGGGCGCCGACGCTGCGGACTGCCGCCAAGGCACCGCCGCGCGACGCGGCGAGCACGCGGCTTCTCGTCGCGGAGGACAACCCGGTCAACCAGCGCCTGATCTCGGCACAGCTTGCGAAGCTCGGCTACCGGCCGGACGTGGTCGCGAACGGCCGCGAGGCGCTCGAGGCCGTGCAGCGCGTCTCCTACGACGTCGTGCTGATGGACTGCCGCATGCCCGAGATGAACGGGCTCGAGGCGACGCGCGCGATCCGCGCGTACGAGGCCGGCAGGCGGCGTACGCAGGTCATCGCGATGACGGCGAACGCGCTCGAGCGCGACCGCCGGAGCTGCCTCGAGGCCGGCATGGACGACTACCTGGCCAAGCCGCTGCACCTCGAGGACCTGCGCGCCGCGCTCGAGCCGGAGGCGCCGGCCGCGGACGTCGATGAGGACGTGCTCTCGCTCGACATCCTGAACGGGCTGCGCGGCGACCTCTCGTCCGCCGAGTCGGGCGACGCGTTCCGCGAGATCATCGACCTGTTCCTGGGCAACGCCGAGCGGAACTGCACGGCGGTGCGCGCCGCGCTCGCGCGCGGCGACCGTGAGGGCGTCGAGCTCGCGGCGCACTCGCTCAAGGGCAGCAGCAGCACGCTGGGCGCGTCGCGCATGGCTGCCGTGTGCGCGTCGATCGAGGAGCTCGGGCACAGCGGCGCGCTCGACGGCGCGCGCGAGCTGCTCGACCGGCTGGACGACGAGTTCGGCCTCGTCCAGCGGGAGCTGGCGCGCTACCGCTGAGCGGCGGCGTCCCGCCGCCGGGCACGGGCCGGACGACCCGCTCGCGACGCCGTCCGGCCCGCCGCCGCGGTCACCCGTGGCGCCTGGTGCCGTTGCGCGGCGGCGCGACGCCGGGACGCTTCTCCTCCGCCGCCGACGCGGGCTCCTCGCCTTCCGCCTGCAGCACCTCCTCGCGGAAGATCCGCACCTCGCTCGGTGCGGTGAAGCCGAGGCTCACCTGGCCGCCGCGGAGCGCCAGCACGCGCACCGTGACGTTCTCCCCGATGCGAATCGTCTCGCCGATCTTTCGCGTCAGTACCAGCATCGAGCGCCCTTCCTGAGCACGAGAAGCCGCGCCGTGTCCGGCGCGCCGCCGGGCGACCTCGCGGCCGGGCCGCGCGCCGCTCCTCTGCTGCTCTATCGGCGGCCTCGAGCGGCGACTTCAGGACGGAGCGCAAGCCGCACGGCGGCTGCGGGGCGAACCGCGGGGCCCTCAGTGCGCGGCGAGGGCGGCCGGGAGGGTGCGCGACGCGAGCGCCAGGGCGCCCGCCGGGCCGAGCACGCGGCCCACGACCTCGTCGAACGACGCCATCGTGAAGGGCTTCACCAGGAAGCCGGCGATGCCGAGGTGCGAGCACTCCTCGACCAGATGCTCGCCCGTCACTGCGGTCAGCATGATCACCGGGATGCCGCTGCAGGCGGGATCCCGGCGCAGCTCGGCGAGCGTCTGCCGCCCGTCGAGCACCGGCATGAGGACGTCGAGGACGATCAGGTCGGGCTGCGAGCGGCGCGCCACGGCCAGGCCCTCGAGCCCGTTGCGCGCCTCGAGGATCTGGCACCCCCACGGCGCGAGCGCTCGAGCGACCGTCGTCCGGACGACCCTGCTGTCGTCGATCGTGAGCACCGTTTTCATCACAGCCTCCTTCTCCTGCGCCCTCGCGGACGCGCCTGACCAGCGACAGCCGGGCGCGAGGGGTCGCAACGCGTGTGCCACGCCGGCGTCGCGGTCTCGCCGCGGCGTGCGACGACTTCCGTCGCCGCGGGCACGATTGCGCCGCTCCTTCAACGATGCCGTCAGTTTGGTGACGGCTCGACGTCGTTCGACGCTGCGCGTCCAGCGCGATTCGACCGCTGGTGACGAAAAGCGTTTCCACCGCCGGGGAACCGGCGAGCCACGACGGCGCGAATTGGCTAGATCGGGGGCTCGGCCGCGGCCGCACGGCGCGCGGCGGGAGGCGATGCGCGATGCGGCTCTATGACTTTCTCTCCTCGGGCAACGGCTACAAGGTCCGCCTGCTGCTCCGGCTGCTCGGCATCCCGTTCGAGCGCGTCGAGATGGACATCGTCGCGGGCGCGACGCGGACCCCGGACTTCCTGAAGAAGAATCCGAACGGGCGCATCCCGCTGCTCGAGCTCGACGACGGGCGCCTGCTCGCCGAGTCGAACGCCATCCTGTTCTACCTCGCCGAGGGCACCGCGTACCTGCCCACCGAGCGCTTCGCGCGGGCGCAGGTGCTGCAGTGGCTGTTCTTCGAGCAGTACAGCCACGAGCCCAACATCGCGACCTCGCGCTTCTGGCTGCACTACCTCGAGCTGACCCCCGAGCGACGCGCCGCGCTCGCCGACAAGCACCGCCTCGGCGTCGCGGCGCTCGGCGTGATGGAGGGCCACCTCGCGACCCGGACCTTCTTCGTCGACGAGCGCTACTCGATCGCCGACATCGCGCTCTACGCCTACACGCACGTCGCCGACGAGGGCGGCTTCGACCTCGCCTCCTACCCCGCCGTCGAGCGCTGGCTCGCACGCGTCGCAGCGCACCCGGGCCGCGTCGCGATCACGGACGGGTAGCCTGAAATGGAACGAACCCCCTTCGGGTCACGGGGAGCTCGTTCGAGGTGAGCCTTTCGTGGGCGGCGGGTCGGACCTGTAGCCAGTCCGCAGCTCGCCGCCGGCCTCCTTCCTCATGCGACGGATCAGCCGCCGCCGACCTCGCACGTCGTTCTCTCGCGCCGCTCGAGCATGCGCCCGCTGTCTGGCCGAACCGCTCCGGGTTCTCCGGAGACTCGGCTACATGAGTCGGACTGCCTCGGTCGGCGTTGCTTGACTTCGGTAGTACGCCGCCTCGTGCTCCACGGGCGGGACGTATCCGATCGGCTCGAGCAGTCCTAGTCGATGCCGGCTTCGGCGAGCCGCTCGGTATCGCGGATCGAGAGGTACTCCGTGGGTTCAACCCGTCGTCGCAACGCTTCCCTTTCGGAATGAACGTAGGTGCTCATCAAGCACCTCAGCGGGAGTCCGCCAACCCTGCGTCTTGCGGGCCGCGTGTTCAGGGCGAGCGCGACAGCGTCAAGGTCTTCACGACAGCGTCGCTCCACATCCCGCCGCACGGGCGGTCTCCCCGGCGATCGCGTCGCCGGCCGCCCCGTCAGCGTCACCATCCACCCAGGTCGCCTTCCCATACAGCACCTCCGTCCTGAGGTGGTGCGACGACCGGTTGAATCCGCCCTGCGTGCCGAAGTCGCCGTGATGCACGAGCCCGTCGCTGTTCGGCCGCGCGTGCAGCACTTGCTCCAGGGCGTCGAAAGCGAGATCGGTACGTAGCGAGGTCGAAGCGCGCCAGCCCACGATCATTCCCGCGTAGACGTCGATCACGAACGCGACGTAGGCAAACCCCTTCGGCGTTGCGACGTAGGTGAGATCGCGGCCCATAGCTTCCTCGGGCCGCGTCGCGGCGAACGCGCGCTTTACGAGATCGGGGGCCTCGACGCCGATGCGTCCGGCACCGTCGTTGTCGTGAATTTCCGGCCGCCGACCGCGCCTGCCAATCCCATATGGCGCATCAGGCGCTCCACCGTGCGCGGAGCGACGGCACTCGTTCGCGCTTGGCGCGCCGCGGACGCCGATCGGGATCGGCCTCGCGCGCCGCAGCTCGCGATTCTCGCGCTCGAGAGCGTCGAGTCGCTCACGCTCGCTCGTCGTCAGCCCCGCGGCGGTGCGCACGGTGGGGCCGCGCGTGTGTGCCGGGTGTCGAAGGGCGATCCTCTACCGCGACCGGGCGCGCGCCGGCGGCGCAGGGCCCTCGTCGGGCGAGAGGAGCCCGTGCCGTCGCCAGCCGACGCGCAGCAGCCAGGTCCGCGGCGACCGCGTCGCCCGCTCGCCCGGCGCGAGCCCAGCGTCGGGTGACGCGCCGCCGCGCGGCCAGCGGAAGCCGTCGAACCAGCGCGCCGACGAGCACGGGTCGATCCCCGCGCGCACGCGCCCGTGCTTGCGCGCGTTGGCGATCACGTAGAGGAGCCCGGTGCGCACGGCGCGTGGCGTCGACAGCGCGCGCGCATGGTAGCGCTCTCCCCAGAGCGCGCCGCATCTGCCGAGCGCGCGGTTGACCGCCCGCGCGCAGCGGATCGCGAGCCCGCGCATGTCGCGCGTGAGCGCCGCCCGGCCGTCGGCCTCGACGACCAGGTGCAGGTGGCTCGTCTGGACCGAGAACTCGGCGACCCGGAAGTCGTTTCGCGACGACGCCGCGAGCGCGGCCTCGAGCGCGCCGTAGGCCAGCCGCGTGCGCAGCCAGCCGACCCCGTCGCGCGCCCGCAGGGTGACGAGCACGGGGTGCCGCGCGTCGTGCGCCGGGCGCGCGCGGTGCGGGACGGAGGGCCGCCGGCCGGGTGCACGCTTGCGGCCGGCGCCACACCGCGCGCCCCCGCGCCGCGGCCGCTGGGTCAGTGCAAGGGGAAGCTGCCTCGAGCGCATTTGATTGGGCGATAATACTCGACCAGCGCACTTTTGTCAAGCGCAACATTTTGTTACACACGGGCGACAGAAGAGGCGCTTCCCGCCGGGGATGCGAAAGCACCCGGGCGAGACCGCGACGGCACGCGAGAGCGCGAGCAAACGCCCGAGGCAGGCACCACGCACGCGGCACGCGCACGCACCGGCGTGCGGGACGGGCGACGCCACGCCGCCGCCACGGCCCAGGCGCGCCGGCACGCCGAGCGCACGCCTGAGCGCGGTCACGGGCGTTCGGTGCGGTCGGCTGCTCCGGCGCGGTCGGCGAGCGCTGGTGGGTCGTCGGTGCG
>JBFMAS010000668.1:0-5016 GCA_040755575.1 Thermodesulfobacteriota bacterium | reverse complement strand
GATCGCGTCCGGCTTCGCCTTGCGCATGCCGTGGTCGGCGCCGGGGAACACCGCCAGCTCCGCTCGCGGGCCGAGCCGCGCGAGGACCGGGCGCAGCAGGTCGAGCGAGCACAGCGTGTCGCGATCGCCCTGGACGAACAGCATCGGGCACGCGACGCGGGGCAGGTGCTCGTCGCGCAGGCGATCCGGCTTGCCGGCCGGGTGCAGCGGGTAGGAGAGGAAGACCAGCGCGTCGGCGGGCAAGCCGTCCGCGACCAGCATGGATGCGACGCGGCCGCCCATCGAGCGTCCGCCGAGCGCGAGCTTGCGTCCGGCGGCGAGCGGATGCGCGCGCGCCCGCTCGATCGCCTCGCGCGCCGACGCGAGCAGCACGGGCATGCGGTCCGGGGCGCGCTTGCCGGCGACGCGGTACGGGAAGCGGGCGCGCGCCACCAGCGCGCCGGCCGCGAGCGCGGCCCCGGTGACGGCGACCAGCGAGCGCTCGGTGACGTCGCCGCCCGCGCCGTGCCAGAGCACGAGGAGCACGCGCGACAGCGACCCGTCCGTCGTCGCGGGCTCGTCGAGCAGCAGCGGATCGAGCGCCAACGCTCGTCTCCCGGGCTACCGCGAAGGGAGGGGCCGCGGCTGGCCCGGACGTGGGGAGGGGCCAGCCGCGGTGGGAATGGGTGAGCCCGCCGGAGGGGCGGCGGGCCGTTCAGTCGCCATGAAGGCGTTCAATCCGCTTGAACGCCGTTCAGTGCCGGCCGGAGGTTGCCTCCGACCTGCGAGATAGACGCAGCACGGCGGATTTCCTGTCGCCGGCTGCATGTCGTTCGCTTCCACGCGCGAAGGATCGTCGTCGCGCTGCGTCAGCGCGGCGTCAGGATCAGCACCGGGATGTTGCGCTCGGTGCGCGCCTGGTAGTCGTCGTAGTCCGGGTACATGGCGCAGAGCTTCGGCCACAGCGCGGCCTTCTCCTCGTCGCTCGCGCGGCGCGCGCGCATGGGGAGCCTCTCGCTGCCGATCTCGACCGCGACCTCGGGGTTCGCCTCGACGTTGAGGTACCACTGCGGGTGGTGCGACATGCCGCCCTTCGACGCGACGAGGACGATGCGCTCGCCGTCGCGCAGGTAGAGCAGCGGCGCGGTCCGCTCGAGCCCGCTCTTGCGGCCCCTGGTGATGAGCAGCAGCACCGGCGCGCCGCGCAGGAACTTGCCGCCGATCTTGCCGCCCGAGGCGCGGTACGCCCAGGTGTTGGCGACCGACATCGCCTTCACGACGGCGCTGCCGAGCTTCTCCTCGAACGGCGTCCACGGGCGCAGCTTCTTGTCGGGCATCCGGGTGTCTCCTCTCTCGGAACGGGTGCCGCAAAGAGGAGCCTACTTGCCCCTCTGGCTCAAGGACCCGACCGTGAACAGCTCGTCCGGAAGGCCGGCGTCGTAATCGACCTCGGCGTACTCGACCACCGTGCGCCAGCCGTCGTCCGGCGTCTCCATCTCGACCTCGAGCACCGTCGCGACCCCCTCCACCTCGCCCCAGCGCTTGAGCGTCATCCGCTTGCGGATGCCGTCGCCGGTGAGGTCGATCCGCTGCGGCAGGTGGTTGTCGACCCGGATCCAGGTGCGGAGCTGGCGGTAGGCGAACAGGTCGCCTGCGAGATCCGTCTCGACCACGAAGCAGCGCTGGTCGCCGCACGGCTCGGCGCCGCGCAGCGTGTGCGTGCCGTCGTAGTCGAGGTAGAAGACGGTCGTCAGGTCCTCGTAGGTGAAGGTGCTGCCCTGGAACTGCTCACGGCGGAGCTCCGGCGAGACGCGCCGCACGCGCCGCTGGCCCGGGAAGTAGACCCACATCTCGTCCGGGGCGGGCCGCTGCTGCCAAGCAAGAAATCCGGTGCCCGCGATCTCGGTCGGAGACTCGAACAGCCACAGCAGCTTGCGCCCGCCCGGGGTCTTCTTCTCGTAGCCGCGCAGGACGCGGACGCGCTCCTCGCCCGACGGGGCGTGGATCCGCATGGTGACGCGCGACGTCTTGTCGGACACCGGCGCGTTCACGGCGCGGGCCGCGTCGAGGACCTCGGCTGCCGTGCCCGGCTCCGCATGCGCTTCCTTGGGCGGCGCGATCGCCGCGAGAGCGACGAGGTGCAGCGCCGCGACCGCTCCGAGGCGACGTCCGACGCTCAAGCGCGGCGCCCGTTCCACGCGCGGACCGTCCAGCATCCGGCGCCATGTTGTCAAGACGCGCGACGACGCGACCCTCGCCTCCGACGGTAGCGATCCACCGGATGGATGCGACGGAGCGATCGACGTTTGTTCTTGATGGCACGACCGCGATGCTGCTAACGGTGCGCGAGCCAACGCTCGCGTGAAGCCTGGATCATCCAATCGAGCGAGAGGGAGGTCGCAATGAGCCCGCTCGTGGTGCTCGACCGTGTCACCAAGACCTACGGCGCCGGAGAGGCCGCGGTGAACGCGCTGTCGACCGTCAGCATCGAGATTCCCGACGGCGAGTTCGTCTCCATCATGGGTCCCAGCGGCTGCGGCAAGAGCACCGTGTTGAACCTGATCGCGGGCCTCGACGACCCGACCAGCGGCAGGGTGGTCGTCGCGGGCCAGGACCTCTCGGGGCTGTCGGAGCGCAGGCGCAGCGACATGCGCCTGCGCACGATCGGCTTCGTCTTCCAGAGCTTCAACTTGCTGCCGCGCCTGACCGTCGAGCGCAACGTCGCCTGGCGGCTCGAGCGGCTCGGGCTGCGCGGCCCCGCGGTGCGGGAGCGGACCGCGGCCAGCCTCGAGCAGGTCGGCGTACCGCCGACGGCGTGGCAGCGTTACCCCGCGGAGCTCTCGGGCGGCGAGCAGCAGCGCGTCGCCACCGCGCGGGCGCTCGCCACCGAGCCTCGCCTGCTGCTCGCCGACGAGCCGACGGGCAACCTCGATTCGGCGAACGGCAGGATGATCCTCGACCTGCTGCGGCGGCTGAACGTCGAGCGGCGGATGTCGGTGGTGATCGTGACTCACGACGCCTTCGCGGCCACGTACGGGCAGCGCACGATCGAGATGCAGGACGGCCGCGTGCTGCGCGACATCGGACCCATCGCGGACGAGGTCGAGCCGCTCGACGACGGACCGTTCGTCACGCCGACGGTGACGCATTGACAGGGGCAGCGTGTACGCGCGGCCCGGCTCTGGATTGACGCCATGCTGCAAGCGCTACGTCTCGCCTGGGACCACGTCCGCCCGCAGCTCCGGCAGCTGTCGGTCGCCGTCGCCGTGATCGCGCTCAGCGTCGCCCTCGCGAGCTCGATGCTGCTCGCGAACCACGCGCTGAGCGAGAGCTTCGAGCAGTCGCTCGACGCGCTGGCCGGCAAGGCCGACCTCCAGATCACGGCGGCCAGCGGCGGATCGTTCGACGAGCAGATGATCGACCTCGTCCGCGAGGTCCCGTCGCTCGGCACGGCGGCGCCGATGCTGGTCGGCAGCGCCTTCGTGAGAGGAGAGGGGCGAGCGGGCGTCCGCATCGTGGGCGTCGACATGCTGGACGACCCCTCGGTCCGCCTCTACGACTTCCGCGGGCGAAGCAGCATCGGCATGGAAGACCCGCTCGTCTTCCTGAGCCAGCCCGACTCGGCGATCGTGCCGCGCGCCTTCTACGAGAAGCAGAGGCTGCGGCTCGGCGAGCGGCTTCACCTGCAGACGGGCGGCGGGGCCCGGGAGGTCGTCGTGCGAGGGCTGCTCGACGACACCGGCGTCGGGCGGGCGTTCGCAGGCCAGCTCGTCGTCATGGACCTCGAGTCGGCCCAGCGCCTGCTCGGCGAGGAGCAGAAGATCTCGCAGATCGACGTGGCGCTCGCTCCGGAGGCCGACCTCGACGCCGTCGAGGCCGCGCTCCAGGCCCGCGTGCCGTCCTACCTCGAGGTCGAGCGCCTGGACGAGCGCAAGGCCGACGTGCAGCGTGCCGTCGCGAGCTTCCAGCTCATCATGAACTCGGTCGCCGCGTGCGCCCTGCTCCTCGCGCTGATCATCACCTCGAATCGTTTGTCGACGGTCTACGAGGCGCGCACGTGGGAGATGGGCGTCATGCGCGCGCTCGGCAGCTCGCCCGGGGCGCTGCTGCGCGACCTGCTCGTCGAGGCGCTGCTGCTGTCCGCGATCGGCGTCGCGATCGGCGTGCCCCTCGGCTGGCTGCTCGCGCAGGCGATCGTTGCGCCGGTGGCCGACGCGATGTCGCTCAACTTCAAGCAGGTGGTCGATGCTCCCTGGGTGCCGCTGCGGCCGTTGCCCGCGGCGCTGGCCGCGGTGGCCGGGCTCGCGAGCGGGGTCGTCGCGGGGCTGCTGCCCGCCTGGCGCTCGACGCGGATCAGCATCGTCGACGTCCTGAAGAAGGGCCGCCTGCGCGCCCCGCGCTCCGAGCGGCCCGCGAAGAGGACCGCCCGCTGGGCCGCGCTGACGCTGGCGGTCGCATGCCTCGTCCTCCAGCTCCTCACCGGGGACGGGCGTCTCGGCGCGCTGGTGATCGCAGCGTTCGCCGTCGCCGGGGCTCTCCTCATCCAGCCGGGGCTGCGGGCGCTCGACCGGCCGCTGCACCTGGTGTTCGGCGGCGCGGTGGCGATCGGGGTGCACGATCAGAGCCTCGTCCCGAGCCGTGCCGTCGCCGCGGGCGGCGTGCTGCTGGGCGGCATCGCCGCGGTCGTGTGGATGGGAAACACGAGCCGGAGCTTCGAGGCCTTCGTCGTCGACCAGCTGATGGCGACGCGAAGCGGCGACCTGGTGGTCGATTCCGCGTACAACGAGAGCGCCGTCGGCGCCGGCGAGACGAAGCTTTCGGAGGAGCTGCTGGCGAAGATCGACGCGGTTCCCGGGGTGGCCGCCGTCGGCGCGATCGCCTACGACCTTGCCGAGCGCTCCGGAATCGGGATCCTCGCCGTCGACTCGACGCGCATGCTGGATCCCGCCTTCGGCACCTGGCGGATCGAGCAGCCGCTGGGCGGCGACGCGCTCCGCCGCGTCGCCGCCGGAGACGCCGTGTTCGGAACCGCGCAGC
>JBFMAS010000667.1:0-5739 GCA_040755575.1 Thermodesulfobacteriota bacterium | reverse complement strand
GATCGGGCAGCGTCCGGGCGCCGGGTGGCGATGCGCGCGGCAGCGGCGGCATCGGCGGGACCGACGCGCCCGATCCAGGACGACGACTCGGCGTCGGGCCGGGACGCGGCGGTGCCGGTCAACTGCGCGGTACCGAGTTCCTTCTGTACTATAACCAGATGCTGGCGCGGATCCGCGACGCGTGGGTCTACACCGGCGCGGCGTCGGACGTCGAGGTCAACGTGCGCTTCCGCGTCCTCGAGGACGGCACGATCGCCGACCTGCGCATCACGCAGCCGTCGGGCGACCCGGCCTACGACGCGTCGGTCGTGCGCGCCGTGCGTGCGTCGAGCCCGCTCGGTCCGCCGCCCGAGAGGTACCGGGCGGACTTCTCCGACGTCGAGCTGACGTTCCAGCCAGGTGACCTGCAGGTCGCTCCGTGAGCGCGCGGACGCGACGGGAGGGATGGATGTCGAACGAGTCGATGACCTTGTGGACCCGCGCGTGCCGCCGGGCGCGAGCCGCCGTGCTCGCCGTGCTGGGCCTCGTCGCGCCGCTCGCGGGCGAGGCCGGCGCGCAGGTGCGCGGGCTCATCACGGGACCGGGCGAGACCGCTTTCCCGATCGCCGTGCCCGCCGCGGCGGCCGGCGGCGAGGCGGGCCGCCTGTTCACGACCACGCTCACGCGCGACCTCGACCTCGCGGGCATGTTCCGCATCCTCGATCCGGCGTCGTTCATCGAGCAGGGCGAGGGCACGCGCACCGAGGAGATCAACTTCGGCAACTGGAGCACCATCGGCGCACGCCTGCTGGTGACGAGCCGCGCGGCGACGTCCGGCGACGAGCTCACCATCGAGGCGCGGCTGTTCGACGTGGCGGAGCAGCGTCAGCTCGGCGGCAAGCGCTACCAGGGCTCGGCGCGCGACGCGCGCCGCATGGCGAACCGCTTCGCGGACGAGATCCTGCTCGTGCTGACGGGCGAGCTCGGCCCGTTCGACACCCGCATCGCGTTCGTCTCGACGCGCAGCGGGCGCTTCAAGGAGCTCTACTCGATGAGCTTCGACGGCTCGGAGCTGCGGCAGCTCACGCGCAACCAGACGATCAACCTGTCGCCGAGCTGGGCGCCCGACGCCCGCTCGGTGATCTTCACCTCGTACAAGGACGGCCGGCCGAAGCTCTACGAGATCGACGTCGTCACGGGTCGCGAGCGTCTCATCCCGACGGGGCCCGGGATGGTCATGGGCGCGAGCTTCGCACCGGACGGACGCGAGATCGCCGTCACGCGTTCGGCCGGCGACGGCGACTCCGACATCGTGCTGGTGTCGCCCGAAGGCCAGATCCTGTCGCGGCTCACGCAGGGCCAGACGATCAACGTGAGCCCGAGCTTCTCGCCCGACGGCTCGCAGATCGCGTTCTGCTCCGGGCGCGGCGGCTCGCCGCAGATCTACGTCATGGGCACGGGCGGCGGCCAGCCGCGGCGCGTGAGCTCGCGCGGCTCCTACAACACGCAGCCGGTGTGGTCGCCGAAAGGCGACAGGATCGCCTACACCGGACGCGTCGACGGGCGCTTCCAGATCTTCGTCGTCGACGCGGGCGGCGGCGAGGCGCTGCAGGTGACGTCGAGCCGCGGCGACAACGTCGACCCGACGTGGTCGCCCGACGGGCGCTATCTGATCTTCAGCTCGACGCGCGCAGGAAAGGCGCAGCTCTACTTCAGCGACGCGCGCGGCGTGCGGCAGCGACAATTGATAAGCAGTCCGGGCAGTGATAGCAGTCCGGCTTGGTCGCCGCGGCTCGACTGATGGGGTCCGCGCTGGGGGGCAAGATGCGGGTAAGCGATTCGCGCGATGTCGGGATGGGGCGGATGCGGGCAGGAGATCCCCGCGCGCTCACGGGCCGTATCGCGACGTTGGTTCTGATTTTTGCATTTGCACTGCTGCCGGGCTGCGGCAAGAAGAAGACCACCGAGAGCACGTACGACAGCGAGACCGCGGGCATGGGCGAGAGCGACATGGCGCGCGGCTCGAGCCTCGACGAGTTCCGCCGCGGGACGCTCGGGCGGGGCGAGCAGGGGCCGCTGGCGGACGTGTACTTCGCATACGACTCGTTCGAGCTGTCGGACAACGCGCGCGAGATCCTGCGCACCAACGCGGACTGGCTGAGCGAGAACCGGCAGGCGCGCGTCGAGATCGAGGGCCACTGCGACAGCCGCGGCACCGTCGAATACAATCTTGCGCTCGGTGCGAAGCGTGCGAACGCGGCGCGTGACTACCTGGCAAGCCTCGGCGTCTCGTCGGACCGCATCACCACCATCAGCTACGGCAAGGAGCTTCCGGTCTGCCAGGAGGAGACCGAGAGCTGCTGGGCCGAGAACCGGCGCGCGCACTTCGTCGTCCTGAACCAGTAGAGCCCTCTCGTGACACCGTTCATCTTCCACCGCTCGCACGTCGCGCCGGCGCTCGTGACCGGCCTCGTCGCGCTGCTCGGCATCGGCTGCGCTTCGGAGGCGGACCTGTCGTCGATCCGGCGCGAGCAGCGCGACCTCGCGCGCAGGCTCGCCGACACGCGCGCCGACGTCGAGAGCCTGCGGGTCCAGCTCTCGCGGCTGCGCGGCCAGGTCGAGGATCGCCGCAGCACGCGCTCGTCGGGCAGCGCATCGAGCGACATCGAGGAGCGCCTGCGCGCGCTCGAGGCGACCGCACCGCCGCGCTCCGACGAGACGAGCGTCGTCAGCGTGCAGCCGGGCTCGATACCGCCGGCTTCGGAGTTCGGCACGCGACCGGCCGAGCCGCCGCCCCCGCCCCCGATGCTGGAGGCCGGCTCGCCCGTGCCGGTCGAGGCGGACCTGAACCGCAGCGAGAGCACCGAGTACCGCACCGGCCTGACCCAGTACCAGCGCGGCGACGCGCAGAAGGCCGTGCAGACCCTGCGCAGCTTCGTCAACAAGAACCCGAAGAACGAGACGGTCCCGTACGCGCAGTACTGGATCGGCGAGTCGTACTACCAGCAGGGCAAGTACAACGAGGCGATCCTCGCCTACAACGAGATCCTGGTCGGCTTCCCGAAGAGCGACCGCGTCCCGGCGGCGCTCCTGCGCCAGGCATCGGCGTTCGCAGAGCTGGGCGACAAGATCGACGCCCGCTTGATCCTGCAGAAGCTCATCGCCGAGCACCCGCAGTCGCCCGAGGCCGCGCGCGCCAAGCGCCAGCTCCTCGCGCTGGGGAGCTGAAGCCGCCGGGCTGCGCGCGGCGTCGCCCCGGGCCGTGTGCTATGGGGGTCAACGCCCTCGCGGCTGACCCACCATGCGCGTCGTACGCCACCTGACCCCCGGGAGCCGGCCCTTTCGTTCGCCGGTCGTCGCCCTGGGGAACTTCGACGGCCTGCACCTCGGCCATCAGGCCATCATCCGGCGGACCGTCGAGCGCGCGCGTGCGCTCGATGCCGACGCGATCGCCTTCACGTTCTGGCCGCACCCGGTCGCCGTGCTGGCGCGCGAGCGCGCGCCCGCGATGATCACGTCGCTCGCGTGCCGGCTCGCGCTGCTGCGCGAGTCCGGGCTCGTCGGTGCGGTCGTGCGGCGCTTCACCCGCGCCTTCGCGTCGCTCACCCCCGAGGACTTCGTGCGCGACGTCCTGGTCGGCGCGCTCGGCGTCTCGGGCGTCGTCGTCGGCTACAACGTCACGTTCGGGCGCGACCGCGCCGGCACGCCGGAGCGTCTCGCCGAGCTCGGCCGCGAGCACGGCTTTGCGGTCGACGTCGTGCCGTCGGTCACCGTCGGCGAGCACACGGTGAGCAGCAGCGCGATCCGGCGCCTGCTGCGTGCAGGCGACGTCGAGCAGGCGGGGCGCCTGCTCGGCCGGCCGCACGTCCTCCTCGGCAAGGTGCGGAGCGGCGACCGCCGTGGGGCGCGCATCGGCTTTCCGACCGCGAACGTCTTTCCGCGCGGCGGCATGCTGCCGCCCGACGGGGTCTACGCCGTGCGCGTCGGCATCGGCGACGAGGCGCCCCGGCGCCCGGCGGTCGCGAACCTCGGCACCAACCCGACCTTCGGGTCGGCGGCGCGCCGGCTCGAGGCGCACCTGTTCGACTTCTCGGACGACCTCTACGGGAAACGGATCCGCATCGCGTTCGAGAAGCGCCTGCGCGGCGAGGTGAAGTTCCCCTCGGTCGACGCGCTGGTCGCGCAGATCCGTGCCGACGCGGGCGCCGCACGCGAGGTGCTCGGCGCACGGTCGTGAGCGCGGGCGACGAGCCGGCCGCGCGGGAGCAGGCGTTCCGCTGTACGGTGCGCAGCGGCGAGGGCGGTCAGCGCCTCGATCGCTGGCTCGCGCGGCAGAGCTTCCTGCCGACGCGCTCGCGCCTCGCGGCGCTGATCCGCGCGGGCAACGTGACGGTCGACGGCGTCGTGCGCAAGGCGAGCTTCCTCGTCCCCGAGGGCGCGCGCGTCGACGTCCGCCTGCCGCCGCCGGAGCCGTCGTGGGTCGAGCCCGAGGAGATCGAGCTCGACGTGCTGTACGAGGACGACACGCTGATCGCGATCGACAAGCCCGCCGGGATGGCGAGCCATCCCGCGCCCGGGACGCGGCGCGGCACGCTGGTCGCGGCGCTGCTGCACCGCTGGCGCTTCGCCGGTGACTGGCCGGATCCGCAGCGCCCGGGGATCGTGCATCGTCTCGACAAGGACACGACCGGCGTCATCGTCGTCGCGAAGACGCCGGCCGCGATGCACGCGCTGGCGCGCCAGTTCGCGCGCCGCGGCGTGCGCAAGCGTTACGAGGCGATCGTGCTCGGCGTACCGCGCGCCGGGCACGGCGTGATCGACCTGCCGATCGGGCGCGACCCGGTCGACCGCAAGCGGATGCAGGCGCGCGTCGGGCAGGCGCGCCATGCGGTGACGCGCTGGGAGGTACGCGAGGTGCTCGGCGACCCGCCGTGCGCCGCGTGGCTCGTGCTCGAGCCGGAGACGGGACGGACGCACCAGATCCGCGTTCACCTCGCGAGCATCGGACATCCGATCGTCGGCGACCGGGTGTACGGCTCGGGTCGGGCACCGGCCGCCGCGACGGCACGCGCGCGGGCCGCGATCGAGACGTTCCCGCGCCAGGCGCTGCACGCCGCGTCGCTCGCGCTGCGACATCCAGGCGACGGACGCGAGATCGAGCTCACCGCGCCGCTGCCGCGCGACATGCGAGCGTTGCTCGACGAGCTTCGGACGAGCAGCCGCGGCGACGACGTGACAAGAAAAACCGGGGGCGCGTCGTCGCGCTGCGCGCGGCGTCGAGGGGTTGACTCGGAATCGGACTTGCTCTAAGCGGACTGCGGGCGTCGGGGCAGCACTTCCTTCCACTCGACCACCTGCACACCGCACTCGACGCTCTGATCGTCCGCCCTTGCCCAGCCGCAGCGCCACACGTCAAGCGAATATCTGCAGATCGTCGAGTGGGTGCTTGAGGCCGAACGAACCACAGCCATGAGTTCACGTCGGTCGGGGTCCTCCCCAGCCAGGCTCGCGAAGGAGAGGGAGATGCCGCGCTCACGATCGCGAAACGAGGCGCATTCGGATCTCGCGGAGGACATCGCGGCCGTCGGCGGCGAGGCGACCGGCGAAGGCGATGCGCTCGATCTCGAGCCGACGCCGTCGGGCGGTGATGCGCAGGCTGCCGCGACCTCCGGCGGCGCCGCGCCGAGCGAGGGCTCTCCGGTGCGCGCCGCGGGCGTGATTCGCCGGCCGGCAGCCGGCAGCGCCGCGGAGGCGCCCGCA
>JBFMAS010000666.1:0-7563 GCA_040755575.1 Thermodesulfobacteriota bacterium | reverse complement strand
CGCTCGCGTACCGCCGCGAGCAGGTGCCGCGCGCGATCGAGGCCTTCGGCTTCGTCGTCCCGGCCGTCGAGCGCCGCCGGGTCATCGCGGGGTCGTTCTCCAGCGTCAAGTATTCAGGACGCGCGCCCGACGACTCCCTGCTGCTGCGCATCTTCCTCGGGGGCGCGCTGCAGCCGGAGCTTCTCCGCCTCGGCGACGACGAGGTCGTTCGTGCCGCACGAGAAGAGGTCCGCGACCTGCTCGGCATCGAGGGCGAGCCGTCGCTGACGTGGGTCCGGCGCTGGCCGGAGTCGATGCCGCAGTACGCCGTGGGGCACGCGGAGCGCGTCGCGGCGATCGAGCGGCGCGCGGCCAGCCTGCGCGGGCTTGCGCTGGCCGGCAACGCCTACCATGGTGTCGGCCTGGCCGATTGCGTTTCGAGCGGCGAGGCGGCGGTGGATTCTCTGCTGGCGCTGCTGACCGGTCGCGACGTGGACGCGGGTGCTGCGGCGTGACAGCGCCCTCCACGAGAATGCCGAGCTTCATCACCATCGATGGCGTCGAAGGCGCCGGCAAGAGCACGCAGGCCGCGCGCCTCGCGGACGCCCTGCGTCGCGACGGGCACGAGGTCGTGCTGACGCGCGAGCCCGGCGGCACGGAGCTCGGACGCGCGCTGCGCCGGATGCTGCTCGAGGACGACTCGCCGGGCCCGACACCGGAGACCGAGCTGCTGCTCTACCTCGCGGACCGCGCCGAGCACGTGCGCCGGCTGATCCAGCCCGCGCTCGCGCGCGGCGCGCTCGTGGTCGCCGACCGCTTCTCCGACTCGACCATCGCCTACCAGAGCTACGGGCGCGGACTGCCGCTCGACACCGTCCGCCGCCTCGACGCCTTCGCGCGCGGCGGCGTCTCGCCCGGGCTCACCTTCTTCCTCGATCTGCCGCCCGCCGAGGGGCTCGCTCGCGCGCGCTCGGTGGGCCCGGCCGATCGCCTGGAGCGCGAGGCGCTCGAGTTCCACCGTCGCGTGCGCGACGGCTTCCTGGCGATCGCCGCCGCCGAGCCCGATCGCGTCGTCCTGCTCGACGCGCGGCTCGACATCGCGGAGCTCGCGCAGCGCATGGCGGAGCTCGCGCGCGCGCGCCTCGCGGCCGCGGCGTGACGCTCGACGAGATCCAGGGTCAGGAGCGCGCGATCGGGCTCCTGCGTCGCGCGCTGGCGGCGAACCGGCTCGCGCACGCGTTCGTCTTCGCGGGGCCGGCGGGCGTCGGCAAGCGCGCCGCCGCGTTCGCGCTCGCCCGCGCGGTGCTGTGCACGGACGCGCCCGGCTCGGGCTGCGGCCGATGCATCGAGTGCCATCTCGTCTCGGCCGGTACGCACCCCGACGTGGTGGTCGAGGACCTGGCGTCCGCGCAGGCGGAGCGCGCCACCGCGAGCTTCGTGTCGATCGACCAGGTCCGTCGCGTGAGCGCGGCGCTCGCGTTGCGACCGGTGCGCGGCGCCCGCAAGCTCGGCATCATCGATCAGGCCGAGCGGCTCACGCAGGACGCGCAGAACGCCCTCCTGAAGACGCTCGAGGAGCCGCGCGGCCAGGCGACCCTGGTGCTGGTCTCGACCAACCTCGATGCGCTGCTGCCGACGATCCGGTCACGCTGCCAGCGGCTGCTGTTCGCGCCGCTCGGTGACGACCTGGTCGCCGCCCTGCTCGAGGGCTCCGGGGTCGAGCCCGACGTCGCGCGGCGGGCGGCCGCGCTCGCGGGCGGCAGCCTCGACCGCGCCCGCGAGCTGGCGAGCACCGAGGGCTGGGCGCGCGCCGAGGAGCTGCGCGCGCGGCTCGAGCGCGCCGGACGCCTGTCGATCCCGGAGCGCCTCGACCTCGCCGCCGAGCTGAGCCCGCGCGGCGAGCGCAACCGCGGCCTGCAGGCGCTCACCACGGCGACGCTGCTCGAGCTGTTCCGGGCCCGCATGGTCGCCGCGGCGAGCGCCGCCCCGCCGGGGGCGGACGGCGGCCCGGGCGAGGACGATCCGTTCGTGCGGCTCGCGCCCGTGCGGCGCGCCCGGGAGCAGCTCGCCCAGGCCTATGCTACCGTCCGCGACCTGGAGCGGAATGCCAACGCGAACCTCGCCTGGGACAAGCTGCTGCTCCAGCTCGGCGAGCGCGACCGGGCCTGAACGCGCGCGAGACCAATGAGCACCGAGATCCCCAACGAGCCCGAAGCTGCGGTTCCAGCGGCGCCGGTGCCGGCGATCGTCGACGTGCGCTTCCGGGTCGCCGGCCGCGCGCGTGCATTCGACGCTGGCAGCCTGCCGCTGCAGCGGCACGACCTCGTCGTCGTGCACACCGAGCGCGGCCCGGAGCTGGGCGAGGTGATCACGGCGCCGCGGGCGCGCTGGCAGCCGGAGGAGGACGTCACGCTGCCGCGCGTGCTGCGCCGGGCCGACGCGCGCGACCTCAGCCGGGCCGAGCACAACCGCTCGCAGGAGCAGCGCGCGCGCGGCATCTTCGTCTCGCTCGCGGCGCGGCACAAGCTCGACGTCAAGCTGATCCGCGTCGACTACCGCTTCGACGGCGGCAAGGCCGTGTTCTACTTCATGGCCGAGACGCGGATCGACTTCCGCGGCCTGGTGCGCGACCTCGCCCAGGCGCTGCACACGCGCATCGAGATGCGCCAGATCGGGGCGCGCGACGAGACCCGCCTGATCGGCGGCGTCGGCCCCTGCGGGCGCGAGCTGTGCTGCAGCTCCTGGCTGCGCGAGTTCGCCGCCGTATCGGTCAAGATGGCGAAGGAGCAGGACCTCTCGCTCAACCCGTCGAAGCTCGCCGGGATGTGCGGGCGGCTCAAGTGCTGCCTGCGCTACGAGTACGACACGTACCTCGCGCTGCGTCGCGAGCTGCCGCGCGTCGGCCGGCGCGTGCAGAGCGTCAAGGGCGACGGCGAGGTCGTCAAGCACCTGACGCTCAAGCAGCGCGTGCTGCTGCGCCGCGACGAGGACGGCCTGGTCGTCGAGTGCTCCCTGGAGGACCTGGTCGAGCGACGCACCGGCGCCCCGTCCTGAGCGCGCCGACCTCGAGACCATGACCGAGCGGATCTACATCACGACGCCTCTCTACTACGCCAACGCCGAGCCTCATCTCGGGTCGACGTACACGACCGTCGTCTGCGACGCGTTCGCCCGCTTCCACCGCCAGCGCGGCGCCGAGACCTTCCTGCTCACGGGCACGGACGAGCACGGCGAGAAGATCGCTCAGGCGGCGGCGGCCGCGGGACGGACGCCGAAGGACTTCGTCGACGAGGTGAGCGGCAGGTTCCGCGCGGTCTGGGACTCGGTCGGCATCCGCTACGACCACTTCATGCGCACCTCGGATCCGCACCACGTGCGCTTCGTGCAGGAGGTGCTGGCGCGGATCCACGCGTCGGGCGACATCTACTTCGGCTCCTACTCGGGGCTGTACTGCGTCGGCTGCGAGCGGCTCTACACCGAGAAGGAGCTGGTCGACGGGCTCTGCCCGCAGCACCTGACGAAGCCCGTCGAGATCGAGGAGCCGAACTACTTCTTCCGGATGGAGAAGTACCAGGACGCGCTGCGCGCCCACATCGAGGCGAACCCGGGCTTCATCCGGCCCGAGGGCTACCGCTCGGAGGCGCTCGCCATGCTGCGCGAGCCGATCGGCGACCTCTGCATCTCGCGGCCGAAGGCGCGCCTCGAGTGGGGCATCGAGATGCCGTTCGACGCGGGGTACGTGACGTACGTCTGGTTCGACGCGCTGCTGAACTACGTGAGCGGCCTCGAGGCGCACGGCCTGCGCGAGCGGCTGTGGCCGTACGCGAGCCACTTCGTCGCCAAGGACATCCTGAAGCCGCACGCGATCTTCTGGCCGACGATGCTGCTCGCCGCGGGCTTCCCGCTCTACCGGCATCTCAACGTGCACGGCTACTGGACGAGCGGCGGCCAGAAGATGTCGAAGTCGCTCGGCAACGTCGTCGAGCCGCTCGCGCTGCGCGACAGGTACGGCATGGACGCCGTGCGCTACTTCCTGCTGCGCGAGGCGCCGTTCGGCAGCGACGCCGACTTCACCGAGGCCGCGCTGGTGACGCGGATCAACGCCGACCTCGCGAACGGGCTCGGCAACCTCGCGAGCCGGACGCTCGCGATGATGCAGCGCTACTTCGCAGGCGAGGTGCAAGCCCTCGAGCCGCGCGCGGACGCGGACCGCGAGCTCGAGCGGGCGTACGCGCGAGAGCGCCGCGAGCTCGATCAGCACGTCCGCGCGCTCGGCTTCCATCGCGGCCTCGAGGCGATCTGGCGCGCCCTCGACGCGGCGAACAAGTACATCGTCGCGACGGCGCCGTTCACGCTCGCCAAGGACCCGGCGCAGAAGCCGCGCGTGGGCGCGGTCCTGCACAACTGCCTCGAGGCGCTGCGCGTGACGGCCCAGCTCGTCGCGCCGTTCCTGCCCGACACGGCCGAGCGCCTGCGCGTCGCGCTGGCGCTCGACGAGCCCCGCTTCGCGGACCTGCAGCTGGCGTGGGGTACCGCGTTCTCGCCGGGGCACCGCGTCGGCGAGCCCGTCGCGCTGTTCCCGCGCATCGAGACCGAGGACGCGAAGACGGGCGCCGTGGGCGGCGCCGCGAAGGGCGGCGGAAAGAAGCGTCCCTCTTGAGCGTGCCGCGGCCGCTGCCGCGCGGCGTGCAGGTGGTGGACTCGCACTGCCACCTCGCCGACGAGGCGTTCGACGCCGACCGCGACGACGTCTGGCGGCGCGCGCTCGACGCGGGCGTCGCGGCGGCGGTGATCATCGGCGCCGGCGGCGGTTCGGCGTCGAACCATGCCGCGCTCGAGCTCGCGCGCCGCGATCCCGAGCGCATGCGCGCGGTCGTCGGGATCCATCCCCACGACGCCAAGGACGCCGACCGGCCGGCGCTCGAGGACGTCGCCCGGCTCGCGCGCGATCCTCTGGTCGCTGCGGTCGGCGAGACGGGGCTCGACTACCACTACGACAACTCGCCGCGCGAGGCGCAGATCGCGGCGCTGCGCGCGCACGTGGTGATCGCGGCCGAAACCGGCAAGCCGCTCGTGATCCACTGCCGCGACGCGTACGCCGATCTGTTCCGCGTGCTCGACGAGGACCGCGACCCGCGCCGCCGGGGGGTCGTGCACTGCTTCACCGGCTCGGCCGACGAGGCGCGCGCGATGCTCGACCTCGGCTTCCTGATCTCGTTCAGCGGCATCGTGACCTTCCGCAACGCGGACGCGCTGCGCGAGGCGGCGCGGATCGTCCCGCTCGAGCGCCTGCTGGTCGAGACCGACGCGCCCTACCTCGCGCCGGTGCCCCTGCGCGGCAAGCGCTGCGAGCCCGCGTTCGTCGTCGAGACGGCGGCGCGGCTCGCCGAGGTGCGCGGGGAGAGCGTCGCCGAGCTGTGCGCGGCGGCGACGCGCAACGCGCGCCTCACGTTCGCGCTGCCGGGCTGACGACGCCGTCAAGCGCCGGGAGGAGCGGGCTCGAACGCGACCGCCGCGTGCCAGCCGCGCGTCGTCCACGTGCGACCGTCCGCGGTCGCCAGCAGGCCCTCGACGCCGCCCTGGCGCTCGAGCAGCGCGATGCCGTCGCGCTCGCCGAGCAGCAGCAGCGCCTTGCTGAGCGCCTCTGCCGCGGCGCCGGTGGGCGCGACGACCGCCGCCAGAAGGTCGCGCTCGAGCGGCCAGCCCGTGCGCGGGTCGAGCACGTGGCCGAAGCGCCGGCCTTCGATCTCGCTGCTCTGGCCGAAGCTGCCCGACACCGACATCGCCTGGTCCCGCAGCGTGACGACGCCGACGCCGCGACCGGCGGGATGCGCGAGCAGCAGCCGCCAGCCCTCCGCACCGGGAGGAGAGCCGATCGCCTGGATGCTGCTCCGGCCGAAGTCGACGAGCGCGCTGTCGGTCCCGCTCGCGCGCAGCGCGGCGGCGATGCGATCGAGAGCATAGCCCTTGCCGATGCCGCCGAAGTCGACGGTCATGTCGTGTGCATCGAGCGCTGCTCCGCTGCCGTCCGCGGCGAGCGCGATGTGGCGGCTGCCGACGCGTGCGCGCGCCGCCGCGATCGCGGCTTCGCCCGGCAGCGTCCCGCGCTCGGCGGCGCTGCGCCACAGCGCGACGAGCGGGCCGACCGTGACGTCGAACGTGCCGCGCGTCACCACGGCGTACTCGCGCGACAGCGCGAGCAGCTCGACGACCTCCGGCGGCAACGGCGCGAGGCCGCGGCCGGCGTGCGCGTTCAGGCGGCTCGTCGGTCCGTCGGGGCGCCACGTCGTGAGCAGCCCGTCGAGCCGTTGCGCCGTCCCGAAGACGCGCGCGAGGTCGCGCTCCCGGGCGCCGCTCGCCGAGCACAGCTCGACCTGCAGGACGGTTCCCATCACGTACCGGCCGTCGCGCACGCAGCGCTCCGCGTCGCGCGCGGCGCGCGCGCCCGCGGCCGGCGACGCCCCGACGCCGCTCGCGACGAGCAGCGCCACCAGGGCGAGACGCCCGACGATCGACGCCCGCTGCCGGCTCACAGCCCGGCCAGCTCCGAGTCCTCCTCCTCGTCGAGCTCGTCCTCCTCGCCGCGGTAGGCGGCGGACGAGCCGCTGAACACCGCCCACACGCACGCCACGATGAGCACGGCGAGGCTCGCCTCGAGGGCGAGGAAGCCCGCGATCTTCAGATACGCGAACCACGGGCTGACGAAGCGCACGAGCCAGCCCGACCCCTCGTCGAGCAGCGCCGCACCGAACGGGACGACGATGAACCAGGGCTTCACGTCGGAGCGCATCGGCACGAACAGCATGAGATGCGTCAGCGTGAGGAGCAGGAGCCCCATCGCGAAGAAGTGGAAGTGCGACACCTCGAGCATGCCCTGGTAGCTACGCGGCTGCAGGAAGCGCTCCTCGGAGCCGAGGTAGTAGTCGGTCACCGACTGGTAGGTGAGGCCCATCTTGCTGAAGTAGAGCAGTCCGTTGGTGAGCCACAGCACGCCGACGTACAGGACGAACATCAGGATGATCGCCTGCAGGAGGCGGTTGCGGCTCCACTCACCGGTGACGACGAAACGCATGGCTCACTTCTTCCCGATCAGGACCTGATAGAGCGCCAGCGAGCGGCGCACGGCCGCCGTGACGGCGTGCGACGTGAGCGTCGAGCCCGCGATGCCGTGGACGTCGCGGTCGACGCGCAGGCCGGGCTCGAGCTTGCGCCCGGGGAACTGCTCGAGCCAGCGCGCGGACGGCTCGTACTCGGGCGGCTCGTAGAACGCGAGCAGCAGGAGCTTGGCGACGGTACCGTCCGGCGCGACCACGACGAGCAGCGTCTCGGGCAGGCTGCGGACCACCTGGGTGTCGATGAACGCGTAGCCCAGCGGCGCGCCGCCCTTCTCGCCGACGTGCACCTTGACGAGCTGCGACTCGAGCGGTGCCTTGGCGAGATCCTCGACCTGAGACTTCTGCTCGTCGGTGAGGAAGAAGTTCTTGCTCTCGACGTGCTCGGCGTCCGGGAAGGCGAGCTGCAGAGCTTCGTTGCGCGCGTAATGCACCTTGCCCTGCGCGGTGGCCGCGCTCGCGAGCACGAGCG
>JBFMAS010000665.1:0-31117 GCA_040755575.1 Thermodesulfobacteriota bacterium | reverse complement strand
CGGCGTACCGGTCGCGACGCTCGCCGGCTGGCTCGTCGCGGCGCTGGTCGGGATCGCGATCTACCAGCGGCTCGAGCCGCGGCTGCTCCGGCCGACCCCGCTCCTGCGCGCCGGGCAGGCGCACCTCCCCTACGCAGGGCTCGTCGAGCCCGCGCTCGCGCTCGCGCTGAGCCTGTTCGCGGTCGGCATCGCGGCGTCGATCGGCGAGCGCCTGCTGGCGCTCGTCGGCGTCCTGGTCGTCGCGCCGCTCGCGCTGGTGTTCGCGGCGCACGTGCTCGGCGCCGCGGCGCACGCGACGCCGGCCGAGCGCGAGGCGCACCGGCGCGACTTCCCGCGCGCGCGCACGCTCGCGTGAGCGCCGCCGGCGCGGTCCGTCAGACGTCGTCCGGACCGCGCTCCCGGCCGAGGACCTGCAGCAGATCGGCGTGGAGCTGCCACCACGCGAGATGGAAGCTGTCGGCCGTGACGCCTGCGACGGCGGCCTTGTCGCCCGACAGCGCGCGCGCGACCATCGTCGCGAGCCGGTCACGCAGGCTCGCGTAGCGCGCGCGCACGGCGGCGAGCGGCGCGAGCCAGGCGTCCGCAGCGGCGTGCGTCGCGCGCAGCTCGGCGAGGACCTGCCCGTCATAGCGCGCGTCGCGGTGGTCGTTGAGCTCGTCGAGACCGCGGCGGTGCCTCACCTGCCAGCGGTGCAGCGTCGCCTTGACACGGCGATTGAGGGCGGCGAACTCGCCGTAACGGGGCTCGATCAGCGGCCGTAGCGACGCCGCCTCCTGCGCGAGGACCGAGACGGCGCGCTCGCGCCCGAGCGCGGTCAGCGTGAACGCCGAGCCCGCCGGCCGCGCCTCGACGCCCACCAGATGCTCGGCCTGCAGGCGGTCGACGGCGCACGTGACGTCGGCGGGCATCGTACCGCTCGCGCTCGCGAGGTCCTCGGCGCCGAGCGCGCCGCGCAGCAGCAGCGCGAGCAGCACGGCGCCGTCCGACCCCGGCCCGAGCGACGGATCGTGCGATCGGCCGTCGTCGCTCGCCGCCATGCCGCCCGGGTCGCGACGCCTCAGAGCGTCGCCTCGTCCTCCGGACGCTCGTAGACGCGGATCTTGAGGATCATCTTGCAGGTCGGGCACGGGACGGAGCGGATGACCGGGAACGTCAAGTAGTTCTTCCGGATGCTGTCGAGCTGCCGCTTCCGCTCGGCCGCGCAGCACGCGTACTCTTCCGTCCGGATTCCCTTGCGGTCACTCGCCTTCGCCATGTCGGATCTTCCCTGCCGTGCTCGCCGGAGCCGCCGGCCCGCGAGCCTTGCGTCGCCGGTCGGAGCGCGACGATAGCGGCTCCCCGGCTCGATTCAAAGCTTGAATTCGTCGCCCCGCTTCTTGACCGCGCCCGAGCGCCGGCGCATCGCGTCGACGGACTCCGCCGCGTGCGCCGCGTCGCCGCGGGCGAGCGCGCTCTCGAACTGCCCGGCGAGGGCGCGCATCATTGCCGCCTCCTGCGGATCGAGCGTGGAGGCGAGCTCCGCGAGGAGCCGCATCGCCGCGGTGATCTCGGTGATCGCGCGCTCGCGCTGCCCCGCGCGCTGCGCGGCGACCGCGTGCTCGAGCCGCCCCCGCACCTGCGCGAGGCCAGGCGCGGCCTGCGGGCCGAAGACGACGCCGAGCTCCGCGAGCCCCGCGATCAGCGCCTCGAGCGACTCGGGTGCGAGCAGGAGGTCTTCCTTCGCCATGCACCCGATCCTGTCACGGCCGCCGCGTGGCCGCGATGGCGACCTCCGCCGCGCCGGCGTTGCGCGCCTCGTCGAGGATGTAGACGACGTCGCCGAGCTGGACGCCCTTGTCGCCCTGCAGCACGACGCGCTTCACGTCGCTGCCCTCGACCGCGGCCTTGAGCCCGGCCGCGAGGCCCTCGCGGCTCGTCTGCGCGCCGTTGACGAAGATGTTCTCCTCGGCGTCGACGGTGACGACGACCCCCTTGGTCTCGGTCGAGGTGACGCCGGCCTCGGGCAAGTCGACCTTGGGGCCCGACTCCACCATGGCCGAGCTGGTGATCATGAAGATGATCAGCAGGACGAGGAAGATGTCGGTCAGCGGGGTGATGTTGATCTCGGCGACGATCGCATCGCCGTCGCCGTTGTCCCCCTCAGGCAACCTGCCGACTGCCACGCTCCCCCCGCCATGCGCAGACGCCGTCGACGAAGCGCGTGATGCCGACCCGCATCGTCGTCCCCATGTCGTTCAGGCGCACCTGGAAATAGTTGTAGAGGGCGACCGCGATGATCGCGACGCCGAGGCCGAGCGCGGTGGCGACCAGCGCCTCCGAGATGCCCGCGGCGACCACCGCGAAGCCGCCGGCACCCGTCTGGGCCATGCTGTGGAACGCGCGCATGATGCCGACGACCGTACCGAACAGGCCGATGAACGGAGCGGCGCTGCCGATCGTGCCGAGCAGCCAGACGTTGCGCTTGAGCGCCTGGGTCTGCTCGACGCGGTGGCCGTCGGCGATCGCGAGCAGGTCCTCGATCGGGGTGTCGGCGGCGCGCGGCAGGAGCTCGAGGTAGATGCGTCCGAGCGGCAGGTCGCCCGCGTCGCGCTCGACCATGTCGCGCGCGCCTTCGAGGTCGCCGCGGCGCAGGAAGAATCCGATCTGCTTCGCGACCCCGAGCATCCGGGCATCGAGGCCGCGCAGCGCCCAGAAGCGCTCGCCGGCGATGGCGAGGGCGACGATCGAGCACAGCAGGAGCGGATAGGTCGCGTAGTACCCCTGCTGGATCAGATCGAAGAACGTGACGATGTCCATCATGTTTCCGCAGCCCTTTAGCGCAGTCCGCGGGATAGTACAGCGCGGCCGGCCCGGCGGCGAACGGCGCCGCCACGGCGTGCAGCGCGGCTTCCTTGTCTGACCGCCGGGCCGTCGCTAGCGTAGGCGCGATGCCGACGTACGACCTGCGGCTCGCGGTGCTCGCGCTCGCACTCGCGGTCTGCGCGCCGCTCGCGGCCCACGCCGCGCCGCGACTCGCGGGCAACGTCTGGGTGATCGACGAGGACGACCGCGTGGTCACGATCATCGACGCCGGCAAGCGCCACACCTTCACCTACGGCGGCGAGACCATCATCCGCCGCGGCTCGACGGACCGCTCGATCCAGGACCTGCGCCGCGGCGATCGCATCGTCGTCACGCTCGAGGAGCCGACGCTCGCGGGAGGGATCGCGCGCGCCCGCCTGATCGCCATCGCGGGGCCGCCTTCGTTCGGCCGCGGCCTCGACGTCTTCCGCTAGGATGCCCATGCCCGATCCGTTCGACGACCTTCCCCGCTTCGACCACGCCGCGCGGCGCGCGGCCGTGCTCGACCAGATCGGCACCGGCGTGGCCGTGTTCCGGGCGCCCGCCGCTCGCGTCCACGCGAACGACGTCGAGTACCGCTACCGGCCGGACTCCGACTTCTACTACTTGACCGGCTTCGCGGAGCCGGATGCCGTGGCGGTGCTCGACGGCACGGCGGACAAGGAGCGCTTCGTCCTGTTCGTGCAGCCGCGCGACCCGGAGCGCGAGACCTGGACCGGCAAGCGGGCCGGCGTCGAGGGCGCGGTGCGCGACCACGGGGCGGACGCCGCCTACCCGATGGAGGAGTTCGCGCAGCGCGTGACGCCGCTCATCACGCGCGGCGGAGCGCTGCACTACCACCTCGGCTACGACGAGCCGTTCAATCTCCGCATGCTGGAGGTGGCGCGCGCCGCGTGGGCGCATCGGCCTCGGACCGCGAACGACCTCCCGACCTCGCTGCTCGACACGGGGCCGCTCGTGCACGACCTCCGCCTCTACAAGTCGGAAGCGGAGATCGCGTGGATGCGGCGCGCGATCGCGATCGCTGCGGAGGCACACCGGGCCGCGATGCGCGAGGCGCGTCCCGGCGTCTGGGAGCACGAGATCGAGGCGCTCGTCGAGTACGTCTTCCGCAGGAGCGGCGCGGCCGGCTGGGCGTATCCGTCGATCATCGCGGGCGGCGACAACGCGACCGTGCTGCACTACACCGCGAACGACGCCGTGCTGCGCGACGGCGAGCTGCTGCTGATCGATGCCGGCGACGAGTTCGGCTACTACTGCGCCGACATCACGCGGACCTTTCCGATCGGGCGCGACTTCACGGCGGCGCAGCGGCGCATCTTCGACCTGGTGCTCGCCGCCCAGCGCGCCGCGATCGACGCCGTGCGCCCCGGGGTGTCGCTCGAGGACGTCCACGCGCGCGCGCTCGACGTCCTGGTCGAGGGGCTGCTGTCGCTCGGCGTCCTCACGGGCTCGCGCGAGACGGTGCTCAAGGAAGGGCTGTTCAAGCCCTACTACATGCACCGCACGAGCCACTGGCTCGGCATGGACGTGCACGACGCCGGCTCGTACAAGCGCGAGGGCCGGCCGCGCGAGCTCGAGCCGGGCATGGTGCTGACCGTCGAGCCGGGGCTCTACTTCGCGCGCTCCCTGCCCGGCGCGCCCGAGGAGTACCGCGGCATCGGCGTCCGCATCGAGGACGACGTGCTGGTCACGGCCGACGGCCACGAGGTGCTCTCCGCCGCGGTCCCGAAGTCGGCGGAGGACGTCCTCGCGCTCAAGACGGCCTAGAGCCCGCCTCCTTCTCCACCAGCGCGACCAGCGTGCGCACGCCCCACCCCACCGCACCGCGGGGGACGTACGGCCGCGGCTTGTCGGCGTATGCGACCGCGGCGATGTCGAGGTGGGCCCACGGCAGGCCGGCGACGAACTCGCGCAGGAACAGCCCGCCGAAGATCGTCCCCGCCGTACCGTCGCCGGTGTTCTTGAGGTCGGCGATCGGGCTCTCGAGCGCGGGCACGTAGTCCTCGACCAGGGGCAGCTCCCACATCGGCTCGCCGGTCTCCTTGCCGAGCTCGATCAAGGCGCGGACGAGCGCCGCGTCGCTGCCCATGACGCCGGCGACGCTGCGGCCCAGCGCGGTCGTCACGGCGCCCGTCAAGGTCGCGAGGTCGACGATCCAGCGCGGCTTCACGCGCCGCAGAGAGCCGCCGCTCGCGGCCCAGCCGAGAGCATCGGCGAGCACGAGGCGACCCTCGGCGTCGGTGTTGAGCACCTCGACGGTCTTGCCGCTGAAGGTGTGCAGCACGTCGCCCGGACGGTAGGCGCGGCCGTCGGGCATGTTCTCGGCCGAGGCCACGTAGCCGCGTACCTCGATCGCCGGCTGCAGCCGGGCGATGGCGCGCATCGCGCCCAGCACCGCGGCGCCGCCCGACATGTCGCGCTTCTGGATCTCCATGCTGTGCGGCGGCTTGAGGGACAGGCCGCCCGAGTCGAAGGTGATGCCCTTGCCGACGAGCGCCACCGGCCCGGCGTGACGGCCGCGCGGGCGCCGCGACGGGCGATGCACGAGCTCGATCAAGCGCGGCTCGTTCCGGCTGCCGCGCCCGACGGCGAGGATCGCCCCCATGCCGAGGCGGCGCATCTCGTCGGGCTCGAGCACGCGCACGGCGAGGCCGTGCTCGCGTCCGAGTCGCTTCGCGACGCGTCCCAGGTGGTCCGGCGTGACCGTCTCCGCGGGGCCGTTGATGAGGTCGCGCGCGAAGCAGGTCGCCTCGGCGAGGACCTGCGCGCGCTCCAGGGTGCGCTGCGTCTCGCGGGTCGACGCGGCGCCGGCGACGAGGCAGCGCTCGACCTGAAACGCCGTGCGCGACGTCTTGAACCCCGTGATCTGGTACGCGGCGAGCAGCGCTCCTTCGGCGACCGCGCCGGCGGCCGCAGCGCCCGTCGCGCTCGGCGCGGCGCCGACCGCCAGCGCGAGGGTCTTCGCGCGCGCCGAGCGTGCGGCCTCGACCGCCTGCCCGCCGAAGCGGCGCCAGGCATCGGCCGGCAGCGCCTTGCCCTGCGTCGCGCGACCGACGCCGATCACCGCGACGAGATCGGCGCGCATCTCGCCGTGCGTCTGGTAGATCGACACGGTGCCCTGCTTCGCGGGATCGGCCGAACGACGGCGCACCTCGCGCAGCAGCCGGCCGCCGCTCGCCTCGTCGAGCGCGGCGAGCTCGCGCGAGGGCGGCGCACCCGCGACGAGCGGGACCGCGAGGAGGTCGGCGCGCACGCGCTCCGCCGGCTCGGTGACGCGTTTGATGTCCATTGGCTAGGGCTCCGATCTCATCCCGCGTGCGAGGTGAGATAGTCGAGGATCAGCTTCTCTTCGAACGGGGTCAGCGGCGGCAAGCCGCGCCGCGCCCGGATCTCCGCCATGCGCGCCACCTGGATCTTCCACATCTCGCTGGTGAGGAGCCCTGGGTGGTGCGCCGGATGGCACAACCCGCACTGCTGCACGTACGCGACCGCGCCCGGCGACGACTCGTCCGGCAGCGGGCGGGAGCAAGCGGCGAGCACCAGCAGCAGGGCGAGTCGCAACCTCCCCCGTGCCGGCGGGTTCAACTCGGCTGCATCCGGATCCCGCCGTCGAGGCGGATGGTCTCGCCGTTGAGCATGGGAATCTCGATGATGGCGCGCACCAGCGCGGCGAACTCGGGCGGCTCGCCGAGCCGCGACGGGAACGGCACCTGCGCGCCGAGCTTGCGCCGGCCCTCTTCCGGCATCAGCGCGAGCATCGGCGTGTTGAACAGGCCGGGGGCGATGGTGAGCACGCGGATGCCGGACGATGCGAGGTCGCGCGCGATGGGCAGCGTCATGCCGACGACGCCGCCCTTCGACGCGGAGTACGCCGCCTGTCCGATCTGTCCCTCGAACGCGGCGACCGAGGCGGTGTTGACGACGACGCCGCGCTCGCCGTCCGCGTTGGGCTCGTTCTTCGTCATCTGCTCTGCGGCGAGGCGGATCACGTTGAACGTGCCGATGAGGTTGACCTCGACGCACTTGGTGAACAGCTCGAGCGGGAACGGTCCGCGCTTGCTCACCGTGCGCGCCGCCACGCCCACGCCCGCACAGTTCACCGCGACGTTCAGCTTGCCGAACGCGTCGACCGTCGCGGCCACGGCGGCCTGCACCTGCTCCGCGCTCGTCACGTCGGCCGCGACGAAGCGTGCCGCGTCGCCGAGCCGCTTCGCGAGCTCCGCTCCCGGCGAGCCTTCACGGTCGAGGATGATCGCGCGTCCGCCGCCTGCGACGACGTTCTCGACCGTCGCCGCGCCGAGGCCCGAGGCTCCGCCCGTCACGAGCGCTACGCAATCCTTGATGTTCACGGGTGTCCTCCCCAGCAGCCACGTGCGCCGCGCCAAAGCGCAGGCGCATCTCGTCGCAACGCTCCACGGGCGCAGACCCCGCGGAGGAATGGTGTCGAACAACAACCGTGACGGCGGCGCAAGTCGATCGCGCCTTGTTACTCCGGGGGCACGCACGTATAATTTCCCCGGAGTGAGCATCGAGGGTATCTCGACGACCCGTTATCCACACCGTCGGTGCGACGCGCACGGCAGGTCTCCCCGGCCCCGTCGCCGTGGGACAGCCGAGAGGAGCCGTCCCTATGGCTAGCAAGGATACGTTCGCGAGGATCATCCAGGAAGATCGCGCCGCTCACGAGAGCAAGAGCTGGAAAGGCACCTTCCTGGATTACCTCGAGAAGGTCCGTGAAGATCCCACCATCCCCAAGCTCGCGCACGCGAGACTCTACGACATCATCATGCGGTCCGGCTGCGACGACATCCAGTCGACCGACGACGCCGGCGCCAAGCGGCTCCACAAGGACGAGCCACTCAAGGTCTACAACTTCTTCCGCGACGAGTTCTTCGGCATCGAGAAGACGATCTCGCAGATCGTCCGCTACTTCCACTCGGCGTCGCTGAAGGGCGAGGAGAGCCGTCAGGTGCTCTACCTGATGGGACCCGTCGGCTCCGGGAAGAGCTCGCTGGTCGAGCGCCTGCAGCGCGGCCTCGAGGACTCGGAGCCGTTCTACGCGATCGCCGGCTCGACGATGAACGAGGAGCCGCTGCAGCTCATCCCGAAGCACCTCCGCAAGGAGTTCGAGAAGATGCTCGGGGTGCACATCGAAGGCGACGTCTCGCCGGTGACGCGCTTCCGTCTCGAGCACGAGTTCGGCGGCAAGTACGAGGAGTTCCCGGTCGAGCTCAAGCACTTCTCGAAGCGGGCGCGCGTCGGCATCGGCGTCGTGCCGCCGGTCGACCCGAACAACCAGGACACCTCGGTGCTGATCGGCAGCGAGGACATCTCGAAGCTCGACGTCTACTCCGAGGGCGACCCGCGCGTGCTCGATCTCAACGGCGCGCTCAACGTCGGCAACCGCGGCGTGGTCGAGTTCATCGAGGTCTTCAAGAACGAGACCGAGTACCTGCACGCGATGATCACCGCGACGCAGGAGAAGGTGATCCCGGCGCCCGGCCGCCACGGCATGGTCTACGTCGACACGGTGATCATCGCGCACTCGAACGAGGCCGAGTGGCAGAAGTTCAAGGCGGACCACACCAACGAGGCGATCCTCGACCGCATCGTGGTGGTGAAGGTGCCCTACAACCTGCGGCTCTCCGAGGAGGTGAAGATCTACCAGAAGATCATCCGCCACTCGGATTTCCGCGCCCACGTGGCCCCGCACACGCTCGAGATGGCGTCGATGTTCGCGATCCTGTCGCGCCTCGAGCCGACCGCGAAGTGCGACCTGATGACCAAGCTCAAGCTCTTCAACGGCGAGGAGGTCGTCGAGAAGGGCAAGACCAAGAAGATCGACGTCCGCGAGCTGCGCGACGAGGCGAAGCGCGAGGGCATGAACGGCATCTCGACCCGCTTCATCATGAAGGCGCTCGACAACGCCCTGTCGGACAACGTCGACGGCAACTGCATCAACCCGATCAACGTCCGCGAGGCGCTGATCACGATGGTGAAGGAGGCCGACTTCGCCGACGACGAGCGCAAGCGCCTCCTCGAGTTCCTGCAGGACGTCCTGCACAAGGAGTACCTGGAGATCCTCGAGAAGGAGATCACCAAGGCGTTCGTCTACTCGTACCAGGAGCAGGCCGAGTCCCTGTTCCAGAACTACCTCGACCACGCCGAGGCGTTCGTCAACAAGACCCGCGTCAAGGACCGCAACACCAAGGAGGAGCTGCAGCCCGACGAGGGCTTCCTGAAGTCGATCGAGGAGCAGATCGCGATCATCGGCTCGGCGGCCGAGGGCTTCCGCCAGGAGGTGATCGCCTACCTGTGGGCGACCTCGCGGCGCGGCGAGAAGATCTCCTACCAGAGCTACGAGCCGCTCAAGGAGGCGATCGAGAAGAAGCTGATGACCTCGGTGCGGGACATCTCGCGGATCATCACCAAGGCCCGCACGCGCGACGAGGAGCAGACGCAGAAGTACAACGCGATGGTGTCGAACCTGCTCGACAACGGCTACTGCGAGAGCTGCGTCGACGTCGTGCTCAAGTACGCGGCCAACAACCTCTGGAAGGACTGAGTTGCCCGGCGCGATCTTCCGTCCGTTCCGCCACTCGGAAGCCGAGCGCAGCGACCGCAGCGCGGGCGACCGGCTCCGTCACCGCGAGAAGGTCCGCGAGTCGATCCGCGACAACATCGCCGACATCGTCGCGGAAGAGTCGATCATCGGGAAGAGCCGCGACAAGATCATCAAGGTCCCGATCCGCGGCGTGCGCGAGTACCGCTTCGTCTACGGCGAGAACACACCGGGCGTCGGCCAGGGCGAGGGCGAGACGGAGCCGGGGCAGGTCGTCGGCAAGGGGCAGAAGGAAGGGCCGGGCGGCGACAAGGCGGGCGACAAGCCCGGCCAGGACTACTACGAGACCGACGTCACGCTCGAGGAGCTGGTCGACATCATGTTCGAGGACCTCGAGCTGCCCGACCTCGAGCGCCGCGCGCTGCGCCAGATCCCGGCGGAGCGCACGGCGAAGCGCAAGGGCTACCGGCAGGTCGGCATCCGGGTACGGCTCGACAAGCGGCGCACTGCCCGCGAGCGCGTGAAGCGCATCCTCGCGACCAAGCGCCACGCCCGGCTCGAGGACACGCCGGTCGAGGCGGACGTCGAGGAGCGCCGCAAGCCGTTCCACACCGAGGACCTGACCTACCGCCACGTCGTCAGCGACGTCCGCAACGAATCGAACGCGGTCGTCATCTGCATCATGGACACCTCGGGGTCCATGGACACGATGAAGAAGTACCTCGCGCGGAGCTACTTCTTCCTCCTCTACCAGTTCATCGCGACCAAGTACCGGTCCGTGGAGATCGTCTTCATCGCGCACCACACCGAGGCACGCGAGGTGACGGAGGAGGAGTTCTTCCACAAGGCCGAGTCCGGGGGCACGTTCATCTCCTCGGGCTACGTGAAGGCGCTGGAGATCATCGAGGAGCGCTATCACCCGTCGCTGTGGAACGTCTACGTGTTCCACTGCTCGGACGGAGACAACTTCGACTCCGACAACCCGGCCGCGCTGCGCACCGCGAAGCAGCTCGCCGAGGTGTCGAACCTGTTCGGCTACGGCGAGATCAAGCCGCTCGGCTCGCGCTACTACGAGAGCTCGATGCTGAACCTCTTCCGGCGCCTCGACGCGGACAACTTCCAGACCGTGGTCATCGAGCGCAAGGAGGACATCTGGCCGTCCTTCCGCGCGTTCCTCTCCAAGGACCGGGCGAAGCTCGCCGAAAGCGGCTCGGCGTCCTCGGCCTGAGCGGAGGCCGGAGCCGATGCCGGACTACTCGATCGCCGACCTCGAGAAGTGGGACGAGCGCATCCGCGAGAAGGCGGACGAGCTCGGGCTCGACGTCTACCCGCAGGAGTTCGAGATCTGCGACCACGGCGACATGCTCGGGTACATGGCGTACTCCGGCATGCCGTCGCACTACCCGCACTGGTCGTACGGCAAGGCCTACGAGAAGCTGAAGACCCTCTACGACTACGGCGTCTCCGGCCTACCGTACGAGATGGTCATCAACTCGAGCCCCGCCCTGGCCTACCTGATGCGGGACAACACGCTGTGCCTGCAGATCCTGACCATCGCGCACGTCTACGGGCACAACGACTTCTTCAAGAACAACTTCAACTTCAAGCAGACCCGCGCCGAGTTCACGATCGGCACCTTCAAGGCGCACGCGCAGCGGGTCCGCGCGTACATCGAGGACCCGTCGATCGGCATGGACCGCGTCGAGTCGATCCTCGACGCCGCGCACGCGCTGTCGCTGCAGATGCGACGCAACCGCGCCGTACGCAAGCTGACGGACGAGGAGGAGCGCGAGCGGCTGCTCGCCGCAGCCCAGCCGCGCCCGGATCCCTTCCGCAAGATCCACCGCCCCGTCGAGTACCAGGCGCCCGATCTGCGCCGCGTACCGGCCTCGCCCGAGGAGGACCTGCTGCTCTTCATCCGCGACCACAACCCCTACCTCGCGGACTGGGAGCAAGACCTGCTCACGATCGTGCACGAGGAAGCCTGCTACTTCCTGCCGCAGATCGAGACCAAGATCATGAACGAGGGCTGGGCCTCGTACTGGCACCGCGAGATCCTGAACGCGCTCGAGCTGCCGCCCGAGCTGCACCTCGAGTTCCTGGTGCGCCACAACCAGGTGGTGCGGCCGCACCCCGGCGGGCTCAACCCGTATCACATCGGGCTCAAGGTCTGGGACGAGATCAAGCGCCTGCACGACGAGCCGACCGACGACGAGCTGCGCGAGGGCCATCGTCCCACCGTGAGCGGCCGCAAGGCGATGTTCGCCGCCCGCGAGGCCGATCGCGACGTGTCCTTCCTGCGCCGCTACCTGAGCGAGCGCATGATGCGCGAGCTCGACCTGTTCCAGTACGAGCAGCGCAACGAGGACTACGTCGTCACCAAGGTGTCCGACAGGGAGAGCTGGCGCGAGGTCAAGGAGACGCTGCTCAGGAGCATCGGCACGGGCACGATCCCGGTGATCAAGATCACCGACGCCGACTTCGGCGGCAACCGGACGCTGTACATGGTCCACGAGCACGACGGCCGCGACCTGCTGCTCGAGTACGCCGAGCGCACGCTGCAGCATCTGCACCGTCTCTGGGGTCGCGAGGTGGCGCTCGAGACCTTCATCAACGCGAAGAAGACGCTGCTCACCTTCTCGGACCAGGGCTTCACCACCAAGACGCTCAAGTGACGTCGCCGACGTAGGCCATGCCGATCTACGAGTACCGTTGCCGCTCCTGCCGGCGCCGCGTCCAGGTGCTGACCCTGCGTGCCAGCGAGCAGCCGGACGCGGTGTGCGACAAGTGCGGCAGCCGCGAGCTCGACCGGCTGATGTCGCGCTTCGCGGTCGCCCGCTCCGAGGAGAGCCGCCTCGACGCCCTCGGCGACCCGTCGCAGCTCTCGGGCCTCGACGAGAACGATCCGAAGAGCGTCGCGCGCTGGATGCGCAAGATGGGCAAGGAGCTCGGCGACGACGTCGGCGGCCCGGAGTTCGACGCGATGGTCGACGAGCTCGAGGCGGGCGGCGACCTCACGGACGACGCGGGCGACGCGGGCCAGGACGGGGACGCAGGCGGCGCCGCGGACGCCGGCGGCGGGGACGACGCGAGCGATTCGTAGCCGGCGCGCGGGCTACGCGAAGGGATGCGTCGGCGACAGCGTCAGCTCCTGCCCGAGGAGCAGGGCCTGCGGCCGCGCGCCGGGCGCGAGCTCGTCCTGGCCCGGCGGGCTGATCACCAGGCAGTCGGCGAGCGACAGCGAGCGCAGCACGCCGGAGCTCTGCGTGCCCGTCGGCGTCGCGACCATGCTGCCTGCGCGCCACTCCAGCGTGCAGCGCACCAGCTCGGTGAAGCTCCGCGCGGTGCGCACGCCTCGTGCCATCTGGACCTCGACCGACGGTGCGAACACGCTCTCGAGCCCCATCGCACGGCGCAGCGCCGGCGCGACGTAGAGCGCGAAGCACACCAGCGAGGACACCGGGTTGCCCGGTAGACCGAAGTAGAGCCGGCCGCCCCGCGCCGCGAATGTGAGCGGCTTGCCGGGCTTCTGCGCGACCTGCCAGAAGCGCCGCTCGAGGCCGAGCTCGTCCATGATCTGCTTGACGAAGTCGAAGTCGCCGACCGACACGCCGCCCGTCGACAGGATCGCGTCGAAGCCCGCGCACGAGGCGAAGGCCGCGCGCATCGCTTCCCGGTCGTCGGGCACGATGCCGAGGATGGTCGGCGTCGCGCCCACCTCCCGGACCGCCGCAGCCAGCGTGTAGGCGTTCGAGTTGTAGATCTGCCCCGGGCCGAGCCGGCCGCCGAGCGGCACGAGCTCGTCCCCGGTCGCGATCACGGCGACGCGCGGCCGCGCCCGCACCAGGATGGCCGGGAAGCCCATCGACGCGAGGAGCCCGACGTCGGCCGCACGCAGGGCGCGCCCGGGACGCAGCACCGTCTCGCCGGCGCGCAGGTCCTCCCCCACCGGCCGGACGAACTCGCCGTGCGCCGGCGCATGCGCGATCTCGACGATCGGGCCCTCGAGGCGCGTGTCCTCGACCTTGACCACGGCGTCGGCGCCCTCTGGCAGCGGTGCCCCGGTCATGATGCGGATCGCCTGCCCGCGCCCGACCGCTCGGTCGGCAGCCCGCCCGGCCGCCGCCGTCCCGATCACGTGCAGGCCGATCGGCGCCGCCGGCGAGGCGCCGGCGAGATCCGCGCTGCGAACGGCGAAGCCGTCCATCTGCGAGTTCTCGAACGGCGGGATGTCGAGCGGCGCCGTCACCTCCTGGGCCAGCACCCGGCCGCCCGCGGCGGCGATGCCGATCTCCTCGACGGGGGTCGGCACGACGGCCGTCATCACCGCCTCGATGGCATCCGCGATGGAGACCACGTCCGGAATCTCCCTGCGCGGCCGTGGCGCGTCAAGAGCACCGGGGCCCGCGGCCGGGCGGCACGCTTGCTACGCCGGGGCTACGCCTCACGAAAGATGCTGAATTCGCAGCTTCCGGGTTCGCCTGCGAGCCGGCCATTGCTTAAATGATGTGCAACTGCGTATGCGACGGGCAGACTCAAGCTACCTCGGCGAGCAATGGCTCAACGTGCTCGAGAGCCTGGATGACGGGCTCATCGTCATGAACGCGGAGCAGAGGCTCGAGTTCATGAACGAGGGTGCCGCCCAGCTCACCGGCCTGTCCGCGGTGCAGGCAGTCGGCCAGCCGGCCGCCAGGCTGTTCGCCTCCAACCCGTGGCTCGTCGACCTCCTCCAGGCGACGCGTGCGTCGGGTGTGCGCAACGTGCGCGGCGACGCGTCCCTGACCGGCCGGCACGGCGGCAAGCGCCCCGTCCGGGCCGCGGCGACGCTGCTGGTCGACGACGAGGGCCGGGAGGTCGGCAGCCTCGTCACGCTGCACGACCTGAGCTACCAGCGGGAGCTCGAATCGCGCTCCCGCGAGGCCGACCGCCTGGGCCAGCTCGAGATCCTGCTCGCCGGCCTCGCCCACGAGATCAAGAACCCGCTCTCCGGCATGCGCGGCGCGGCGCAGCTCCTGTCGAGCAACCAGCCCGACCGGCACCGCATGCGCGAGTGCACCCAGATCATCCTCGGCGAGATCGACCGGCTCAACAGCCTCATGGCGCAGCTGCTCGACCTCACCGGACCGCCGCGCCTCGAGCGCCGTGGCGTCAACATCCACGAGCTCATCGATCGCGTGCTGGCGATCGAGGGCGCGGGTCGCGGCGGACGGCTCAACTTCGTCCGCGCGTTCGACCCGAGCCTGCCGAACGTGCTCGGCGACGCGGGCCGGCTGACGCAGGTCCTGCTCAACCTGGTGCGCAACGCCGTCGAGGTGTCGCCGCCGGGCGGCACGATCACGCTGACGACCCGCATGGAGACGTCGTACTACGTCGCGGGCGCGAACGGACGCGAGCAGTTCCTGTCGCTCGACGTGAGCGACCAGGGTCAGGGCATCGCGCCCGAGAACCTCGGACGGATCTTCTCTCCCTTCTTCACGACCAAGGACGGCGGGACCGGGCTCGGGCTCGCGATCAGCCAGCGCATCATCACCGAGCACGGCGGCGTCCTGCGCGTCAAATCGGAGCCCGGCGTCGGGTCGATCTTCACCGTCACGCTTCCCGTCGACCGGGGCGGCAGCCATGTCTGAGAACAACGGAAACGGAACCGCACGCATCCTGGTGGCGGACGACGAGCGCTCGATCCGCTGGGTGCTGTCCGAGGCGCTGACCGCCGAGGGTCATCAGGTCACCGAGGCATCGACCGGCAGCGAGGCCCTCGCCATCCTGAACCGTGGCGCGATCGACGTCGCGTTCCTCGACATCCGCATGCCCGACATGAACGGGCTCGACGTCGTGAGCAAGGCGCGCGAGGCCGGCTGTCAGGCGACGCTCGTCGTGATGACCGCGCAAACCACGATGGCGAACGCCGTCGAGGCGATGAAGCGCGGCGCCTACGACTACCTCACCAAGCCCTTCGACCTCGACGTCGTCAGGCTGCTGGTCGCGCGCGTCCTCGAGACGCGTCAGCTCTCGACCGAGGTCAACGTCCTCAAGGGAGAGCTGCGCAAGCGCTACGAGGTCGGGGTCGACATCATCGGGCGCTCGCCCGCGATGCAGAACATCTACAAGCTCCTCGGCCGCGTGGCGAAGAACGACGCGACCGTGCTCATCGAGGGCGAGAGCGGCACGGGCAAGGAGCTGATCGCCAAGGCGATCCACTACCACTCGCCGCGCTGGCAGGGGCCGTTCGTCGCGCTGAACTGCTCGGCGATCCCGCGCGAGCTGCTCGAGAGCGAGCTGTTCGGCTACGAGCGGGGCGCGTTCACCGGGGCGGTCGAGCGCCGGGCCGGCAAGTTCGAGCAGGCGGCGGGCGGCACGCTGTTCCTCGACGAGGTCGCCGACATGCCGCTCGAGCTGCAGGCGAAGCTGCTGCGCGTGCTGCAAGAGCGCGAGTTCTCACGCGTCGGCGGCCGCGAGAGCCTGCGCACCGACGTGCGCATCGTCGCCGCGACCAACCAGGAGCTCGCCCGCGCCGTGCGCGCCGGGCGCTTCCGCGAGGACCTCTACTTCCGCCTGAACGTCGTGCCGATCCACGTGCCGCCGCTGCGCGAGCGCAAGAGCGACATCCCCGAGCTGATCCGCTTCTTCATCGCCAAGATCAACCGCGACCTCGGCACCGAGATGACCGGCATCGCGCCCGCGGCCGAGGCGATGCTGATGCAGTACAGCTGGCCCGGCAACGTCCGCGAGCTCGAGAACTCGCTGGTGCGCGCGTCGGTGCTGGCGCCGGGCCGGACCCTGATGCCGAGCGACTTCGCGCTCGCCGAGGCGAGCGCGCCACAGACCAACGGCGACTCGCTCGCCGAGGTCGTACGGCGGCGGACGCGCAATCAGTTCGAGGCGCACGGCGAGCGCGACCCGGTCGACGTCTACGCGACCCTGCTGATGGAGTTCGAGCGCCCGCTGCTCGAGGCGACGCTCGAGCGCACCAACGGCAACCAGGTGCGCGCCGCGCAGATCCTGGGCATCAACCGCAACACGCTGCGCAAGAAGCTCACCCAGCTCGGCCTGTCGCCACGTCGCGCCGCGAGCTGAAGAAGGCGGCCATCTCGGCGAGGATCGACGGCATCGCGCCCACCAGCACGCGGGGTGGGCCCGGCAGCGAGCCGACGAAGTCCTGCAGGTAGGTCTTGGTCGGGTCGGCGCCGAGGACGACGACGAAGCCGCGATCGTTCTCGCTGCGGATGAGCCGGCCGAACATCTGCTTGAACGCCACGACGGCAGGCTCGAGCGACAGCGCGCGGAAGTCGTCGCCGCCGCTCTCGCGGATCATGCGCGCCCTTCCCTGCTGCAGCGGATCGTTCGGCCGCGGGAAGGGCAGCTTGTCGATCACGACGCAGGACAGCGCGTCGCCCGGCACGTCGATGCCCTGCCAGAGGCTACGCGTGCCGAGCAGCACCGCGCGCGGGCTCGCCGCGAACTGCTCGACGAGACGGGACGCACCTCCGCCGCGACGCTGCACGAGCACCGCGATCCCCTCGTCGCGCAGCAGCGGCTCGAGGCGGTCGGCGACGTCGGCGAGGCGATTGCGGCTCGTGAACAGCACGAGCGTGCGTCCGCCGAGCAGCCGCGCGATGCTGGCCACGGCCTGCGCGCATTCCGTCGCGAAGCCCTGCGCGCGGTACGTGCCGGCCTCGGCGAAGGCGAGCACCGAGCGCCGTGGGTAGTCGAACGGCGACGGGATCACGAGCTCCGGCAGCCGGCGCTCCCCGGGCAGCAGGTGCCAGCCGATCTTCTCGAGCGAGGGCTTGGGATTGCCGCCGACGCCGAGCGTCGCCGAGACCGCGACCACCGTGCGGGCCGGGTCGAGAAGCCGCGCGTGGATCAGCTCCGCGACGTTGAGCGGCGTCGCGCGCACGCCCCAGTCGGTCGACTCGCGGAACTGGCGCGCCCATGCCGAGTAGACGGTGCCCTCGCGGCTCTGCTCGAAGAGGTCCGCGAGCAGCCCTCGCCCCACCGCGGCGAGCGACGCCCCGAGCACGCCGGCGCGAGCGGACACGGCGTCGTCCCGCGGCGTTCCGTCGCCGGTCCGCTCGCGGTAGCTGCCCGCGAGGCGCTCGACGTCCTCGCCGAGGGCGAGCACGGCGTCGGCCGCGTCGGTGATGCACCGTGCGGCGTGCGACCACGATGCGCTCTGTGCTGCGACGCCGGGCGGCGGCACCAGCGTCTCGCCGTCGCCGCACAGCGGAAGCAGCCCCCTTCCCGCCGTCTCGAGGGCGAGCTCGGCGCGCCGCACGAGGTCGATCGCGCGCCGAGCGGCGAGCGTGTCGCCCGAGCCGGCCCCGAGCGCGGCCAGCAGACCGCCCCGCCCGCCGGCCGCGAGCTGGCTCAGCCACTGGCGAAGGTCGCGGACGGCGACCTCCTCGCGGAAGGCGCGGTCCCCTTCCTGGGCGAGCTCGTGCGCCTCGTCGATGATCAGCCGGTCGATCTGCCCGTAGCGGGCCGGCCACGTGAGCAGCAACGAGTGGTTGACCGACACGATCGCCGCGTCGCCGAGCGCGTCCACCCGCCGCAGGTACGCGCACGGTCCCCCGGGCGCCTCGCGGCAGGCGCGCTCGCTGCAGTCGCTCGAGCAGGCGAGGATGTCCCGGATGCCACGCAACGCCGGCTCCTGCGCGAGCAGCCAGCTGCCGAACGACTGCAGGTCGCGGTCCGGACAGCGATGGAAGTAGGACGTCAAGTACAGGCGTGCCGCCGCCGGTAGGGCGGGAAAGCCGAAGTCCGCCGGTCGCGACGCGAGCTCGAACGCGCGCGCCGCACAGCCGTAGTTCGCCCGCCCCTTGAGGACGATCGCCGGCTGCCGCGGGATGCCGAGGACCGCCGCGATCCGCGGCAGCTCCTCCTCGACGACGCGCTCCTGGAGCGTCCGGTTCGCGGAGCTCACCACCAGGCGCTCGCCCGCGTGCAGCGCGTGCAGCAGGCCGACGAGCGCGTACGCGAGCGTCTTGCCGATGCCGGTGCCGGCCTCCGCCGCGACGGCCCGGTCCTCGCGCAGGGCGACGAGGAGAGCACGGGCGAGCTCGATCTGGCCGTCGCGCGCACGGTAGCCCGGCACGTGGCGTCGCCAGCGCGCCTCGTCGGCGAGGAGTTGCGTGACGAAGTCGCCGCTGTACCACTCGGCGGGGATCCGGCTGCGGCGCGTCGCGCTGACCTCGGGTCGCGCCGCGGGTCGCGGCGGCACGTGCCACGCGGTGTCCGGGGTGCGCGGCATCGGCGCCAGCAGGCGCAGCCAGGCCCAGCCGTCCGCAATCCCGCCGAGGCCCGCGCGCAGCTCGGGATGCTCGCCCGCCACCACCGACGCCGCGAGACGGGCTAGCACGGCGAGCGTGTCGAGCGCGTCGTCCAGCGCTCGGTGGCGCTCGGTCCGACCGAGGAGGTCGCGTGCCAGTGCCTCCAGGCTGTGCCCCACGAGCTCCGGGCGCAGGACGCAGGCGAGCTCGAGGGTGTCGAGAAACTCCGCCCGTGGCAGCAGCCGGCCGAGGAACGCTCGCTCGAAGGCCGCGTTGTGCGCGACGATGGTCGCGTCGCCGACGAACACGGTCAGCTCGCGCGCGACGTCGGCCCAGCACGGCGCGCCCCGGAGGTGCGCGTCCGTGAGACCGGTGAGGGTGGTCGTGATGGCCGGCACGGGGATGCCCGGGTCGACCAGCCGCTGGAACGTCGCCGGCGGCTCGTCCGGCGCGACGCGGACGGCGCCGACCTCGATGACGCGCGCGGTGTCGGGGTCGAGGCCGGTGGTCTCGAGGTCGACCACTGCGAAGCGCCCCAGCGCCGCCGCCAGCGTCGCGACGGATTGCGCATCGGGAAGACGCCCGAGCGGTCCGTCGCGGCGGACGGCGGCCTCGGTCTTCGCTGCCTCGTCCATGGCGGTGAGTTCCTCTCGCTGCTCGCGTGCCGCGACGCAAGCCGCCCCACCGACGTCGCGCGACAACCGCGCGTTGCAGCCTGCAGCGCTCCGTTCGACGTGGCGTCCGGGCTGTAACGCGAGCGGGCTCGTGCGCCGCGTCGGCCGTGGTGTCCGACGGGCACGGCGCGTGCAGTCCTGGCGCCTGCGGTCGTCGCCCCGCCGGCCGCTCCACCGCGCCGCCGCCTCGAGCGGCGCCGAGCCGACGCCGGCCGCGCGAGCGGTGCGGCGTGGAGGGTGCGATGTACCGCGAAGTCAAGAGAAGGATACGTGCGCCCGGTGCACGGGGCCGGCTGGCGCTTCTCGCGCTGCTGCTGGCCGCGCTGCCGGCACCGGCGCAGGCCAACGAGGCGTCGGCCGGCGTGCTCCTGCGCCGCGCGCGCTACGCGATCGTCGAGGGCCGCCAGGCCGACGCCGCGAGCGCGTTGCGCGAGGCGCGCGCCAAGGAGCCGCATACGCGCCGCGGCCTCGAAGCCGCGCTGCTGCTCGCCGATCTCGAGTTCTCGCGCGGCAACGGCGCGGCCGCCGACGAGGCGCTCGCCGCCGCCGAGCGCGACTTCGCGGACGGCGAGGCGGGAGCGCAGGTGCTGCTCGCACGGGGCTGGCTCGCGCTGGCGCGTCAGGACGCGAGCTCTGCAACGCGCCATTTCGGGCTCGTCGCGTCGCGCTCGAGCCAGCGCTTCGCCAACGAGCTGGCCACTCTCGGGCTCGCATGGGCGCGGCTGACGCTCCACGCCGCGCCGTCCGACGTGCCGTCCGAGCTGCGGCCGCTCGTCACGCGCGGCTCCGACCCGGCGCTCCGGGTCGCCGCCGGGCTGACGCTCGCACGCGCGCACCGGGCGCGCGGCGAGCACAAGCTGGAGCTGCGCTGGCTGCGCGCGCTCCGGCGCCTGGTCCGCGGCTCGACGTTCAGCGACGACGTCGAGCTGGCCATCGGCCTCGCGCAGCTCGACGCGGGCGCACCGGCGGCGGCGCGAAAGACCTTCGAGCGCCTCGCGAAGACGGCGCCCGCGACCTCCGCGCGGGAAGGCGCCGCCGCCTTGACGCTCCTCGACCTGCGGCTTCCGCCGCAGACGTTCGTGGCGCGCGTCTCCCGGCTCTACGCGGAGCGCAGCGAGAAGGGCGCAGGCATCCTGCCCTTCCTCATGGGAACGCTCGACCGGCCCGCGGCCGCCGATGCCGCGGCCGCGCTCGGTCTGGCCGACGCCGCGATCGCGGCGAGAAAGGGGGCCTGACATGCGCGCCCGAAGCTCGTACGTCATCCGCGCGCTCGTGGCGCTGTCGGCGGCCCTCCTCGTGAGCGGGCCCGGGTCGGCGCGCGACGCGGCGGCCGGCTGCGGCTGCAGCGCGACCGGCATCCCGGTCATCCAGTCGGTGAAGATGCGCGGCAACGACCTGCGCGAGGTGCGCGGCGCATGCGCCGTGCGCAACGGCATGGTCGAGCTGATCGCCCAGCAGCAGCACCTGAAGCGCCAGAAGGTGTGCCCGCCGGACTGTCCGTCGGGCAACAACTACTCGTACTGCATCAACCAGTGCCGCTGGACCACGATCGCCCGCACGCGCGCCGACTCGAACGGCCGCTTCACCTTCTCCAACATCGACGCCTCGTACGCGCTGCAGCTCATCGCGTCGCTTCCGAGCGAGCCGAACGGGCTCGACGGCGTCTACACCGCGCTGCGGCTCCGCAGCCAGGGGCCCAACGGCAAGTGGTCGCAGTGGGTCAACGAGCCGTGGCTGCAGGCGTTCAACCTGAGCTGGCCGGGCTACGAGGGCGGCTTCGCCTACGTCGAGGGGCGCGTGTCGGGCGCCACGCAGATGCACGTCACCGTGGCGGACGGGCCGGACGACGGCGATCAGCCGTCGATCGCGCTCGACGTCGACGAGGACACGCCGAACTTCTGGCTCCGCGATCATCCCGAGGGAACGGTCGAGTACACTCGCTGGGGCATCTGCGACCCGTCGCAAGGGTGTCCGACGGACTGGCACATCGTGCAGTCGCCGTCGATCTCGGTCGCGAGCCCGCCGCTCGGCCGGGGCAGCGAGTTTCCCTGGGTGCTCGGCATGATCACCGCGGCGCGGCCCGGTGGCATGTTCATCGCCACGAGCATCATGGGGCCGCGCGACATCCCCGACGTGAGCGTCCAGGTGGGCGCCGACGTCGACATCGACTTCGACCTCGGGTTCTCGTTCTTCAGCCTGTTCTAGGATGCTCCCGCACCTGCATCTTTACGGGCTCGCCTGGGGTGCCGCAGCGCTGGCATGGGCCGCCTGCGGCACCCTGCTCCTCGTGCGGGGCTCACGCTCGCGCGGCCCCGTGTCGCACGTCACGGTTGCGAGCCTGCTTCTTGCCGCGGTGGGCGCGGCGTTCGCCGGTGCGCGGCTGCATCACGCGGCGGCGTCGCCCGAGCTCTGGCGTGCGGGCCCGAGCGCGCTGGTCCTCGACTCCGGCGCGGAGGGCGCCGGCCTGCGCATCACGGGCGGCCTTCTCGCGAGCCTCGCCGTGCTGCTTGCCTTCGGGCCGCCCGCCGTGCGACGCCGGCTGACGCGCGCCGAGCTGCTCGACGCCGTCGTTCCGCCGGCCGGCGTGGCCATCGCGATCGGCCGCCTCGGCTGCTTCGCCGACGGCTGCTGCTTCGGGCTTCCCGCGGCGCTGCCCTGGGCGACGTCCTTTCCGCCCGGCAGCCCGGCCTACTGGAGCCACGTCGCACAGGGGTTGATCGCCGACGGCGGCGGGCGCTCGCTCCCGGTCCACCCCTTGCAGCTCTACCTCGGACTCGCCGGGCTCGTGTCGTTCCTCGCGAGCGCGTACGCCGGGCGTAGCGGACCGCTGCCGGGACACGCAGCGCTGACCTTCGTCGCATGGATGGCGGCGCTGCGGCTTCTCCTCGAGCCGTTGCGCGACACGGGCTTCGCAGCAGAGGTGCCGTACGAGACGCAGATCGACCTCGTCGTGCTCGCGTGCGCGCTCGCGCTGCTCGCAAGGCGGCGTCAGCGCCGCGCGGCCGACGCTTCGGCGGTCTCCAGTGCCGGCTGAAGGGCGTCCTCGAGCCCGGGGATGCCGAGGCTCTGGATCTCGCGCGCCGCCGTCCCCTCCTCGAAGCGCGGCAGTCGTCGCAACCGACGCCAGACGCGATAGGCGAGCGCGCTCGACAGGACGCGGATCGGATAATCGCGTGGCAGCGTCTGCAGATACGGCTGCACCTGCGCGAAATTGCGCGCGCCGTAGGCGTCCATGATCGTGCGCAGACCGCCGTTGTGCGGCCCGATGTTGTACGCGAGCAGCGTCAAGAACAGATCGCCGCGCATCTGCTTTCGGTAGAGGTCGAGGGTCGCGGCGGCGACGTAGGCGTTGTGGCGCTGGTTCCACGGGTCGAGCGACTTGACGCCGAGCTTGTCCCTTGCCGCTGCTACGGCGGCGGCCGGCACCGAGGTGATCTGGAAGAGGCCCTTGCCGCCGTCTCGGCTGTCGCGCGGGTAGAAGCTCGACTCGGCGGCGGCGATGCCCATCATCAGCTCGGGGTCGACCGCGAACGCGGCGGCCGCCTGCTCGATGGTCGGCGCATAGACCTCCGCGCGCTCGAGGATCTTGCGCTGCGCGTCGAGATCCATCCGACGATACGCGGCGAACACCTGGTGCTGCACGACGCGGACCTGCGTCGCGCGCTCGCCCGCGAGCAGCTCGCGCAGCGCATAAAGCGCCCAGCCCGGCCGCGAATGCCACACCGTGATCGCGAGCAGCGCGAGCAGCGCGACGTTGAGGGCGTGCCGCCACGACGGCGAGGCGCGACGGCGCAGGCGGTCGAGCGGCAGGATCGCAGCCGCACCGACGAGCATGACGCCGGCGAGCGCCGCCGCGAACGCCCACGGCGCGCCGCCGAGCGCCACGCGGCCGAGGATCGCGAGGCCGGCCGCGGCGGCGAGCGCCGCCGTCAGGGCATGCTCCCCGATGCGGTAGGAGAGCGGCGGAAACGCGCTGCGCTTGCGCCGCCGGCGCCGCTGCGCTTGGGCGCTGCGCGCCTTCCGCACCGCACTGCCGCTCGCCCGCATGCCCTCCCTGGTGACCGCTCGCAGCACCACCGCCCTCGTCCTCGCCGGGCGGCGCCCGCAGCGTCCGAGCGACGCGCCGGCCCGACCGCGAAACGCTCGTTACCGCGCGCGCGTCGCGCGGGCAAACCTCTGAGCCCGGGCGGCGCCGGTACGGCTGTCGTCGTCGCCGGGGCTCGCGGGCCGCGTCCGGCCAGCGGCGAGCGCTCACTCACGCGCCGGCGTGCGGCCGCTCGCACGCCGGCAGCGTGACCTTCACCGTGGTGCCGTGGCCGAGCCGACTCTCGATCCGCAACGAGCCGCCGTGCGCCTGGACGATATGCTTTACGATCGAGAGGCCGAGCCCCGTGCCGCCGAGCTCCCGGATACGCGCCTTGTCGACGCGATAGAAGCGCTCCGCGAGCCGCGGCAGGTCCTCGGCCGGGATGCCGGCGCCCGTGTCCTCGACCGCCAGCTCGACCAGCCCCGTGCCGTCCGCCGGCTGCGCGCGGATCTGCACGACCCCCCTGTCGGGCGTGTACTTGATCGCGTTGTCGAGCAGGTTGGAGACCACCTGCGCCAGCCGGTCGGGATCGCCGAGCACGCGCAAGCCTTCCGCGACGTGCGTCCGCACCTCGACGCCGCCGCGCCTCGCCGGCTCGGCGAGCAGCTCGACGACGTCGCGCACGATCGGCGCCACCTCGGTCGGGCGGATGCGGACCGGCATCTTGCCGAGCTCGAGATCGCTCAGGATGAGCAGGTCGTCGATCAGCCGGCTCAGGCGCTCGGCCTGCCGGTCGATGATGGAGACGAAATGCTGCGCGCGCTCCCGGTCCTCGAAGCCGCTCGAGGAGAGCGTCTCCGCGAAGCCCTTGATCGCCGTGAGCGGGGTGCGCAGCTCGTGCGACACGTTGGCGACGAAATCCGTGCGCACGCGCTCGAGACGCTTGGTCTCGGTGACGTCGTGGAAGACCAGCACCCAGGCGCTGAGGTCCGCGGTCGGACCGACGGTGACCTTGAGGTGGCGCTGGATCGCGCCCCGCAGCTCGACCTCGCGGAAGGTCGGCGTCTGGCTGGACAGCGCCTCGCGCACCACCGCGTTGAACTCGACGTCACGGGTGAGGTCCCACAGACGCAGCCCGACCAGCGGGCGTCCGGCCTCCAGCCCGAAGGTCGCCGCGACCGGCTCGTTGGCGCGCAGGATCGTGCCGCTCCGATCGATGACGATCACGCCCTCGACCATCGCGGCGAGAATGGCCTCGAGGCGGTCGCGCTCGTTCTCGAGTCGGACGATGTCGTCGCGCAGCTCGCCCGCCATGTCGCCGAGCTCGTCCGTCAGCGCGTCGATCTCGTCCGGGAGCCGCGCCGGGAGCGGCGGCGACACGCGCTCGCCCGCGCGCACCCGTCGAGACCAGGCGGCCAGCCGACGCATGCGGCGGGTGTTCCGCGCGGTGACCAGCGCGGCGACGACGGCTGCCGCGGCGAACCCGGCCGCCAGGCGCCACCCGTCGGACGCGATCGGCAGGAACGCCGCGGCCGCCCATCCCACGACGGCCGGTGCGAGCGCGCGCGCGATCGCCCTCGGCTCGAGCCCGACGCGACGGCCGGCGCCCGTTGCCCAAGCCACCCCGATCAGGCCCCCAGGCGGCGCTCGTCGAACATGTAGCCGACGCCGCGAACGGTCACGATCAGCTCGGGCATGGAATCGTCGCGCTCGATGCGTCGGCGGAGCCGGCGGATGTGCACGTCGATGGTCCGCGGCTCGACGTAGGTGTCCGGCCCCCAGACGAGCTCGAGAAGCTGCGACCGCTCGTAGACCCGGTTCGGATGCTTGACGAAGAAGCGCAGCAGCTCGAACTCACGCAGCGACAGCTCGATGCGCCGGCCGTCGAGGTACACCTCGTAGGTGTCGAAATCGATGCGCAGGCCGCCGCGCTCGTAGACCTCCTGCGGTGCGTCGGGCGGCGGGCTGTAGGCGCGGCGGAGGAGCGCCTTGACGCGCGCCGTCAGCTCGCGAGGGCTGAACGGCTTCGTCACGTAGTCGTCGGCGCCGATCTCGAGCCCCACGACCTTGTCCGCCTCCGCGGAGCGCGCCGTCAAGACCACGACCGGCATTCGCGACGTCACCTCCTCGGCGCGGATCCGGCGGCACACCTCGAGCCCACCGAGGCCCGGCAGCATGAGGTCGAGGATGACCGCCGCGGGACGCTCGCGCTTCACCAGGGCGAGGCCGAGCTCGCCATCGCCCGCTTCGAGGACGACGAAACCCTCGGCTTCGAGATTGACCCGGACGAGCTCGCGGATGTCGCGCTCGTCCTCGATCACGAGCACCTTGCGCCGCTCGCCGGGCGCTGCCGCCGTCCGGTCTGCCGCTCCGCTGGCCATCGCTCCTCCGATGCTCTCCCGGCGCGTGCTCAGATCGATGCCGGCACGGACAGGTGCCGGATGCTCTTCCCCTTCACCATGAAGATCACCATCTCGGCGATGTTGGTCGCGTGGTCCGCGATGCGCTCGAGGTACTTCGAGACGAAGAGCTGCGCGGTGCCCGCGACCACCAGCGACGGATCCCGCGTCATGCGGCCGAGAAGGTCGGCGAACATCTGCGCGTGCATCGCGTCGATGCCGTCGTCCTCCTTGCAGACGGAGAGCGCCAGCTCGGCGTCCTCGCGCACGAACGCATCGAGGCTCTCGCGCAGCATCTTGCGGACCGTGTCCGCCATCCGCGGCAGGTCGACCTGCAGCTGCGACGGCGTCTCGCTGAGCTCGATCGCGCGCTCGCACACGTTGACTGCCATGTCCCCGATGCGCTCGAGGTCGGTGGTGATCTTGAGGCTCGTCGTGATCAGGCGCAGGTCGCGCGCCGCCGGCTGGTGGAGCGCGAGCAAGCGCAGGCACTCCTCGTCGATGTCGACGTCGTAGCGGTTGACCTCGTGGTCGCGCTCGATGGTCCGCTCGGCGAGCTCGCGGTCCGCGGCCGCGAGCGACGAGATGGCATCCCCGATCTGGCGTTCGACGAGGCCGCCCATCTCGAGGATCAGCTTGCGCAGATGCGCGAGCTCTTCCTCGTACCGCCTGTCGGTGTGCAAAGCCATGTGCGATCCCTCGTCGCGTCGTCGGTCGCGAAGTCGGCCCTCGTCGAACCTCGGTTTCTGCTGCCGTGCGGTACCACGCCGCACCGGCGACGGCGACTCGACGCTCCGCACGGGAGGCTCAATGCACCAGCAGCCGCTTGAGCTCGGCCGGCCCACGGCCCTGCTCCGTCCAGACCTCGAGGGCACGGGCCGCCTCGGCCGCCGAGAGGCCGAAGCGCCGTTGCAGCCGCCGGATGTCCCTCAGGTCCTCGGGAAAGCGCCGCAGGTGCTCGACGAGGTCGCCGCGGGGCCCCCTGCTGCTCCGCCCAAAAATCATTGCATCACCTGGTACCTGCCGGAGATCGCCGGTCCGTTACGACACCGTTACAGCCGTGTGAATTGAGCCCGACGCGAGCCGCCCACCTCAGCCGGCTTCCGGGTCGAACTCGGCGAGAAGGCGCGTTGCGTAGGCGTCGCGCGCGAACTCCAGCTCGACGTAGCGCCGTCCCCGGGCGCCCATCGCAGCGCGGAGCTCCGGGTCGCGCAACAGCCGCCGGACCGCGGCGACGAGCTCCGCCGCGTCGCGCAGCCAGAGCCCCGCACCGCTGCGCCGGCAGTGCTCCACCATGACGGCGGAGTCGGCGTGCACCAGGACCGGCGTCCGCGAGCCGAGCGCCTCGAGCAGAACGATGCCGAGGCTCTCGTACGGCGAGAGGTGGACCAGCGCGAGCGCGTCCCGCATCAAGCGAAACTTCTCCTCCTCCGCGACGAAGCCGCGCACCTCGATGCCGGGCTCCGCCGGGACCGGCATCGCAAGCTCGCCGATCATCAACAGTCGCGGCGCTCGCGGCACGGCAGCGCGCAGCGCACGGTACCAGCGCAGGAGCTGGGGTACGCCCTTCTGCACGTCGATGCGCCCCGCGTAGAGCAGGAACGGATCACGCCCGGCCGGGGGCGGTCCGGAGTCGGGCGGCAGCTCGATGCCGTAGCCGATGCGGCGCGCGCGGACGGCCGTATCGGGATAGAGCCTGTGCACGAGAGCTACCTCCGTGTCCGTCGAGCACAGGAGCTCCGCGCGGGCGAGGCGACGTCCGAACACCGGCAGGTACGCCGGTGCCTCGTCGTGCAGCGTCGGCACGACACGCGCTCGTCCTTCGGGCACGGCCGCGAGCCCATCGTACGTCGTCGGGTAGAGGTAGGTCACGAACAGCACGCGGTCGTAGGGCGTACGACGCAGCCACTCGTGCAGCTCGGGGGCGTGCGGCCCCTGCCCGCGAACGAATGCCTCCTGCAGCGCGTCAGGCCACGCGCGAACGCGCTCTGCATGCGCCCTTCGCACCGCCTCCGGCAACAGCGCGAACTCGCTCGACGTGAAGCCGTCGTGGAGCAGGCGGTTCAGCGCCTGCCACGCCGCTTCACGGCCGCGCGCGACGGGGAAGCGGCGGACGGTGACGCCAGCCTCGGTCGTCACGCCCGCGGGGTGAGCCTCGCGCCACTCGTGGTAGTCCCGGGCGGTCGTGGTGAGCACCTCGACCTCGTGTCGCCGGGCGAGGATCCCGGCCATCAGGGCCGCGTGCGTCTCGGCGCCGCCGAGGATGTCCGCGCCGTAGCGCTGCACGACGACGGCGACCCGCATCAAGCGCAACCGGCGCGCTCGAGCAACGGCTCGACCGCGGCAAGGAAGGACCGCTCGACGACGTCGTCCGCGTGCAGGCGCGCGAAGCGCTCCGCCTGCGCCGCGACGAGCCGCTCGCGGAGCGCCGCGTCGCGCAGCACGCGGTCGATCGCGAGCGCGATCAGATCGTCGGACGCGTCGCGCAGCACGAGCGCGTCGGGCCCGAGCGTCTCAGCGACGGCGGCCTGCCACGTGGCCACGACGGGCACGCCGAGGCGCGCCGCCTCGACCAGCGGGACGCAGAAGCCCTCGTGCTCGGAGCAGCACAGCAGCAGCCGGGACGTGAGGTACGCTGCGTGCAGCTCCGCGGCGGTCAGCGTGCCGAGGAGCTCGATGCTACCGTCGAGCCCGAGGCGCACACGGTCGCGACGCAGCAGCTCCAGCCACGCGCTCCAGCGGCGGTCGTACGAGCCGACCAGGCGGACGCGAAGGCGCCGCCCGAACAGCTCCCCGTAGGTCGCGGCGACGCGAAAGAGCCGCCGGTGCCCCTTGTTCGGCGCGAGCCGCCCGACGAACAGCACGTCGGCGGGCAGCGCGGCCCAGCGGCGCAAGGCCGCCTCGTCGGGAGCGATGCGGGCCAGGTCCTCCGCCTGGTTGAAGGGGGGCACGACGGCGATTCGCGCCGGATCCGCGCCGAGCTGCGCGAGCTCGCGTGCGTTCATGGCGGACGCGGCGATCCACGCCACCGCGGGATCGCGCGCGAGCTGCTCCCGCTGGCGGGCACCGACCTTCGCCGCCTGCACGAAGTCCGCGCTGACGTCCTCGAAGAAGGAGGCCGGCGTCACGTTGTGGTCGCGCACGATGCGCAGACCGGTCGCGCGGCGCAGCAGCTGGAAGCCGTTGTCCCACTGTGTCGCCTGGTGGAAGATCGCCGGCACGCCGTCCTGCAGCCAGGAGCGCGCTTCGGCGGCGCTCGCAAAGCCGAGCGTCGGATCCCCGCCGTCGGCGAACAGCCGAACCGTGTACCCTCGCCGCGCGAGCGCGCGCTGCATCCCGAGCGCGTCGTTTCCGGTCGCGTCTCCGCGGACCAGGGACGGCACCAGGATGGCGACGCGGCGGCGCTCGGTCGCGCGCCTACGCGAAAGCCACGACCGCATAGTCCTGCGGTGCAAAGAGCAGCGCGTTGAGGCGCGCGACGTTGCGTTGCGTCGCCGCATCCTCTCCCGCCGGCTCGAGTCGGACGTCCGGCTCGACGTCGCCTCCATAGACGAGCTGCGTGCGCGCGAAGCCCGCTTGCTCGACGAGGAAGCGAAGCGTCAGCGGATGCAGCGGCTGACGGTGCGACGGGTCGATGCTCCAGGCACGCGCGAAGGTGATCAAGCTCTGCACGTTGACCGTCTCGACGATCAGGCAGCCGCCGGGCCGCAGCTTGCTGCGCGCCACCGCGAGCAGGCGCACGGTCTTCGCGAGCGGCAGGTGCTCGACGACCTGAAACGACACCACGCCGCCGAGCGAGCCGTCCGGGACCTCCTCGAGCGCGGTGAGGACGTCGCCCCGGCGGACGTCGAGCCCGCGGGTGCGCGCCTCGGCGACGCGCCGCTCGTCCTGCTCGACGCCCCAGCTCGGAACGCCGGCGGCGCCGAGGAGCTCGAGGAACTCGCCGCGACCGCAGCCGAGGTCGACGACCGGCTCCGTCGGCGGCGGCACGAAGTGGACGACGTAGCGCTCGAGCTGCGCGCGCACGTGGTCGCGGGAGCCGCGGAAGGCATCTTCGAACGCGGCGTAGTCGAACGTGACGGGAACCGGAACGTCCTGCGCGCCCCCACGGCCGAGCACTTCCTCGGCGACGAGCAGCCGCCGCTCGATCTGTCCGCGCTGGCGGTCCACGACGTCGAGACGGCGCGCCAGCTCCTCCTCGAGCGCCGCGAATGACTGCACGGCCGCACGGTTGAATGCGGCCTGACGGTCGAGAATCGGCGTCAGCAGGCGGCGCAGCGCGCGCTTCACCGCGACCACGCCGCGCCCGATCGACGCACGGTGCGAATGGAAGTCGACGTCGCCCGGGTCGGCGAGCGCGCTCAGCGTGGCGAGCCGGCTGCCGTCGAGAAGCCGCGCGGCCCCGAGCTCTGCTGCCGGCGCGGTGTCGCTGGGCTTCTCGCGCGCCAGGGCGCGCAGTGCCATGGCGCGGTCCTCCTCGGGCGGGAGCACCGATGCGCCGAGGGCGCGACGCATCTCGGCTGCCTCGCGTCGGAGGTCTTCGATCAGCGCTTCGACGTCGACCTCGGGCGCGGCCATCGAGCGGGCTTCTATCGGTCCGCTCGCGAGGCGTCCAGAACACGTGGCGCGGGGTTTCGCAGCGCTCGCTACGTGGGCAGACCGGGAGTCGGACGCGGGCTCGAGACGCCGAACAGAGTCAGGTCCACCAGCGGCGCCGCCGCGAGGTCCGCGACGAGCACCGTGGCGACCGCGCCGAGCCACGACGCGTCGACGGCCGCTCGCAGGGCAACGACCGACGCGATCAGCCGCCACAGCGCGAGCACGCCGCGCACGACGTCCGGATACCCGACCAGTGCGCCCAGGAAGAGCAGACAGCTCGGCGCCAGCGCGATCGCGAGCGGCCGCAGAAGACGGCCAATAGGCGGCAGCGGCCGATCGACGATGCAGCGCAGCAGCCACGCGAGCGCCGTGAAGAGGAAGAAGTGCGCCAGCACCTCGACCACCCCGACGATCACGAGGAGTCGATAGACGGCGTACTCGCGCTCGCCGACCATCCCCTTCGCGACGGCCTCCGCCGCGTACGCGAAGCCGTTCGACAGCGCGGCCATGACCACGATCGCGAGGCCGAGGCGGTTGACCACGGGATCGGCGACCGCGCGTGCAAACGTCTGCCCGTCGAGGCGCAGCGCGCCGCCGATCAGCCTGAAGAGGGCACCAGGCCCGACGTTGCTCTCCACGTCTCGCTTTCGGGCCCGCCTCGGGTCGCCGAGCGGCACGCTTGAGCGAGGCGGCCGTCCTCGGTCCGTCGTAAAAAGAAACGTGCCGGCGTCGAGGCTTGCACC
>JBFMAS010000664.1:0-19041 GCA_040755575.1 Thermodesulfobacteriota bacterium | reverse complement strand
ACCGGCAGGTACTCCTGGTAGCCGCCGTGCAGCCCGAAGCCGGCCCAGTGCCCGGCACCGCAGATCTGCTGGTTGCCGCGGCGGCACTGCCGGCAGGTCTCGTCGCCCCAGCCGCCGTCGACGACGATCAGGTCGCCCTCGGCGATGCCGCTGCTCTTCGGCACGTCGCGGCCGAGCCCGGCGATCCAGCCGGCGATCTCGTGTCCCGGGGTCGCCGGGAACTGGAGCTTCAGCCCCTCGCGGAAGTAGCCGTCGACCAGCTGGAAGTCGGTACGGCACATGCCGGCGCCGCCGACCTTGACCAGCACCTCGCCCGGTCCCGGCTCCGGGATCGGGATGTCTTCCAGCCTGAGCGGTTGCTGGTAGCCGTACATTCTCGCCGCGCGCATTCGTGCCTCCCTTCGCACGTCGTGAGCGGTTACCTGCTTCGTGAACCGCGCGCCCCGCTGCAAGCGTTGCGCCATGCACGGTCGATCACCCGGCCCGGCGTCCGGGGCCGCGGCGCCCGCACGCACGGCGACGCGCCGCCCGCGCGACAGGCACGTGACGAAATGTGGGCACTCGTCGGACCCGGCGCCGTCGCCGCCGTCGATTTCGTCGACCTCCGTCGACTAGCGGGTGAGCGCCGCCGTCGCGGGCGCGCGCTTCAGCAAACGATGACCAAGGAGGAATCACCACCATGGCAACAGGCACCGTTCGTCTCCACCGCGTCGTCCGCTCCACGCCGGAGCGCGTCTACCGCGCGTTCCTCGAGCCCGACGCGATGGCAAAGTGGCTGCCACCCTACGGCTTCACCTGCACGGTCCACCAGATGGACGCAAGGGTCGGAGGCTCGTACCGGATGTCCTTCCGGAACTTCTCGACCGGCAACGGGCACTCGTTCGGCGGCGAGTATCGCGAGCTGATCCCGAACGAGCGCATCCAGTACACGGACCGCTTCGACGACCCCAACGTGCCCGGCGAGATGCGCACCACCATCTCGCTGCAGCCGGTGTCGTGCGGGACCGAGCTCACGATCGTGCAGGAGGGGCTGCCCGACGTCATTCCGGTCGAGCAGTGCTACCTCGGCTGGCAGGAGTCGCTCGAGCAGCTCGCGCGGCTGGTCGAGCCCGAGATCCCGGACTGATCCGCGGACGCTTCGCGTCGAGCAGGCGAAGCCCTCGTCGAGAAGTGATCGTGCAACGGAAGACGTGTCGCGTGAAGGGATGCGGCTTGTGGGCGCGCGCGCAACGCATCTATGTTGCCGCGATGCCGACGACGCGCGCCGCCCTGCACCGGCTCGTCCGGACCCGGGTGTCCTCTCTCGTCTTGCTCGTCCTTCTCGCCGTTGCGACCGCGCCCGCGCGGGCGGGCGAGCTCGTCCGGATCGACCTGTCGTCGCCGCTCGTCGACACGAGCGCGCCGGGCGGCACCGTCAGGGAAGGCCCGCGGCCGCTCTACTGCTACGTCCTCCTGCCGGACGGCTACGACACGTACCAGGGACGTCGCTATCCGGTCCTCTGGCTGCTGCACGGCGCGAATGAGGACGCGACGCGCTGGGACCTCGACGACTTCGCGGGCCTGAGCGCGATCCTCGTCATGCCCGAGGGCGGCCTGCTCGGGATGTACACCGACTGGTACAACGGCGGCGCGTTCGGCACGCCGCAGTGGGCGACCTACCAGCTCGAGTACGTCCGCGACGAGATCCACGAGCGCTTCCGCATCCGCCCCGGACGTCGCTGGCACGCGGTCGCCGGCATCTCGATGGGCGGCCAGGGCGCGCTGCGCTTCGCCTCGCTGCTCCCCGGCTACTTCGGGTCGGTGGTCGCGCTGTCGTCGGCGTTCCCGAACATCCAGGCGCCGGAGGTGGTGGTCGGGATCCCCGCCGTCACGGGTCTCGACTACGAGGACATCTGGGGTCCGCCCGACGGCGCCTACGCCGCCGGCATGAGCCCGTACGCGCTCGCCCCGAACCTCGAGCACACGCGCGTCTACCTGCTGTCCGGCGACGGCAGCAACTGCCCCGGCGACCCGATGACCGCGACCTTCGACCTCGACGTCGTGACCGAGCAGCTGATCCGCAACCAGCAGGCCCCGTACGCGGCCGAGCTGCGGGCGGCGGGCGCCGACGTCACCACCCGCGAGCCGTGCGGCGTCCACACCTTCGGCGTCTGGACCCGCGCGTTCCGGGACGTGCGCGCGACGTGGGGCTTCTTCGGGCCGGCCGCCGAGCGCCCTCGGAAGTGGACCTACCGTACCGCCGCGCTGTCGGGCGAGATGTGGGGCCTCGCGTTCCGCTTCGCCGAGCAGCCGACGGAGCTGGCGGAGTTCGAGCGCGACGGCGCGCGGCTCACCGCGAGCGGCTCCGGCACGGTCACGATCACCGGCGCGCGCGCGTGCCGCTTCACGGCCGAGCTGCCGTTCGCGCGCCGGCTCCCGGCGGGCTGCTGAGGCGGCTTCGCGGCGTCGCCCGCGGGCTCGGGTACCTGGACCGCATCCGCACGGTCCCACGGGGCCAGGTACCCGCGCCCGCAGAGCGGAGACCTTGCATTCACCGGCGAACGCAGAGCATCCTCGCGCCAACGTGGACGGCGCGAGGTCGCCGGCACTCGCGACGACGAACGGCGATGCAAAGGCACACCAAACCGAGGCGCATGCCGCGCGATCACGTCTGCCAGCTCCTGATCGTGCTGCCACGGACGGACCCGCTAGTCTGGCGTCGCATCCACGTGCCCGAGGCATACTCGTTCTGGGACCTGCACGTCGCGATCCACGACGCGATGGGCTGGAAGGACAGCCATCTGCACGAGTTCGTGCTGATCGACGCGAAGAGCCGTCGCGTGAAGCGGATCGGCATTCCCGACGACGACTTCCCCGACGAGCGGCCCTGCTTGCCGGGCTGGAGCGTGCCGATCGAGCGCTACCTGATGCACGGCGCAGATCCGGTGCGGTACCGGTACGACTTCGGCGATGATTGGGAGCACACGGTCGAGTTCGAGGCGCTGCTTCCAGCGGACGACGGCCCGTACCCGCGCTGCGTCGCCGGTGCGGGTGCGTGCCCACCCGAGGACGTCGGCGGCACGTCGGGCTTCGCGGAGTTCCTCCAGGTGATCGGCGACCGCCGGCACCCCGAGCGCGCGGCGATGCTGCGCTGGGCGGGCGGCGCGTTCGACCCGCACGCGTTCGATCCCGGCGCCGTCCGGTTCGACGATCCGCACGCGCGCTGGCAGGCGGCCTTCCAGGAATCCGATACCGCCGTCTGACGGCCGGATCCGGGAGCCCACGCATCCCTCGCACCCGCAGTCGCCCGACACCGGAACCGGGAACCATGCCGCCTGCGAGCGCCGACACCTACCGCGATTCCATGTACGCTTTCGTGCGCACGATCCTCGACGAGATCGGCCCGCGCGAGTCGTGCAGCGAGAGCGAGCGCCGCCTCGGCCGCCGGCTCGCCGACGAGTGGCGCGCGCTCGGGCTCGACGTCCGCACGGAGACCTTCGCCTGCCATCCGAAAGCGTTCCTCGGCTTCATCCCGGTCGCGACGCTCCTCTACCTGCTCGCGACGATCGCCTACTGGGTGTGGCCGCTCCTCTGCTTCGTCCTCGCCGCGGCGTCGCTCGCGCTCACCTGGTTCGAGCTGCTGCGCTACCGCGAGCTGGTCGACCCGCTCTTCCCCGAAGCGCACGGCGAGAACGTCGTCGGCGTGCTGAAGCCGACCGGGGAAACGAAGCGGCGGGTCGTCGTCAGCGCGCACCAGGACTCGGCGTACGAGTTCAACCTCTGGTACTTCCTCCGGGGCGCCGCGGTGCCGGTGATGATCGTTGGCTTCGGCGCCGTGCTGGTGCCGCTCTTCGGCGGCCTGCTGAAGAGCCTGCTCGACGCCGGCAACGACAGCCAGGCGTTCAACGTCGTCGGCTTCGCCGCGATCGCGCTCTACCCGGTCGTCGGGCTCAACTTCTTCTTCCACACCTACTCGGTCGTGCCGGGCGCGATGGACGACCTCGCCGGGATCGGCGTCGTCACCGGCGTCGCGCGGGCGCTGAGCGACGCGCGGCGCGACGGACATGCTTTGCAGGACACCGAGGTGGTGGTGCTCGCGCTGTCGGCCGAGGAGGCCGGGCTGCGCGGCGCCAAGCGCTTCGCCGAGAAGCACCGCGACGAGCTGCACGCCATCCCGACCTTCGTCGTCAACGTCGACGGCGTCTACGACGAGCGCCACCTGACCATCATCCACCGCGAGATCACGACCGGCGTGCGTCACGATCCGCGGCTCGTGCAGCTCGCGCGGGAGCGCGCCGCGGCGCGCGGCTTCGTCCACCACGAGCACGTGATCCCGCTCGGCGCGAGCGACGCGACGGCTTTCGCACAGGCCGGCGTGCCGACCGTGACGCTGCTCTGCCAGGACGCGACGCGCCTCGTGCCGAACTACCACACGCGTCTCGACACCCTCGAGCACGTGCGTCCCGAGTCGCTCCGCGTGATGCTGCAGCTCGTGCTCGACGTGATCGAGGAGATCGACCGCGGCGGCGTCCCCGCGCCGCCTTGACGCCGGCGGGAGAAAGGGCCACCCGTGAATCGAGACGACCTCTGCTACGACTCGACCGTCTCGCTCGCCGGCCGGATCCGGGCCGGCGAGGTGTCGCCGACCGACGCCGTGCACGCGTACCTCGAGCGCATCGAGCGGGTCGATCCGGCGGTTCACGCGTACCTGCACCTCGCGAGCGACCACGCGCGTCGAGCAGCACGCCGCGCCGAGCAGGCCCTCGCCCGCGGCGACGACCTGGGTCCGCTGCACGGCGTTCCGATCGCCGTCAAGGACCTGTTCGACACCGCGGGCATGCCGACGACCTGCGGCTCGCCACGCGTGCTCCGCGGGAACGTCCCGACGCGCACCGCGACCGCGGTCGCGCGTCTCGAGCAGGCGGGCGCGATCCTGCTCGGCAAGCTGCACATGACGGAGTTCGCCTTCATCACGCACCACCCGGACACGCAGGCGGCGCGCAACCCGTGGGCGGCGGCGGACCGGTCGCCCGGCGGCTCGTCGAGCGGGTCGGCGGTGGCGGCGGCGGCCGGGCTCGCGAGCGCGACGCTGGGCAGCGACACGGCGGCGTCGATCCGGCTGCCCGCCGCCTGGTGCGGCGCGGTCGGGCTCAAGCCGACCTGGGGGCGCGTGTCGCGCGACGGCGTCTTCCCGCTGTCGGCGTCGCTCGATCACGTCGGACCGATCACGCGCACCGTCGCCGACGCTGCGCTGCTGCTGCACTGCATCGCCGGCCCGGATCCTCGCGACCCGTCGACGCGGCACCAGGCCGCGCCGGCCGCCGAGCCGGCACCGCGCGACGACTTCCGCGGCGTGCGCGTCGGCTGGGACGAGGACTTCGTCACGATGGGAGTCATGCCGAACGTCGTCGCGGCCACGCGCGCGGCACGGGCGCGCATGGAGGCGCTCGGTGCGACGGTCGTCCCGGTCGCGCTGCCGGACCTCGAGAGCACCGTCACGACCATCGCCGACGTGTTCGACGTCGAGATGCGCGCCGCGCACGCGGGCCTCTACCCCGAGCGCGCTTCGGACTACGGCCCACTGACGCGTCACGCGCTCGCGCGCTTCGCGGCGCGCGATCCGCTCGTCCACATCGAGGGTGCGATCCGGGCGCGCGCGTTCCGCCAGCGCATCGATCGGATGTTCGACGAGGTCGACGCGCTGCTCTGTCCGGTGGCGGCCCTCACGGCGTCGCCGCTCGTCGACGACGAGACGATCATCCGGATCTTCGGCGACGACCACCGCAACGTCCTTCGCTTGACGCGCCTGACGAGCTACTTCGACCTCGCCGCGACGCCGGCCATCTCGCTTCCGTGGGGCTTCGCCGAGGACGGCTTGCCGCTCGCCGTCCAGCTCGTGACCCGCGTCGGCAGCGACGAGAAGCTGCTGTCGCTCGCGGCGCGGCTCGAGGTCGAGGCGCCCGACCGGGGACGGCGCCCACCGCTGGAATAGCGAGATCACGCACCCGGCGCCCGGCGAAGCCGCGACTTTGACTGGCCTGCGCGGCGCGACTAGTCGTCGATCCATGGAAGCCACCGCGGAAGCGACAGCCGGCGTCCTCGAATCTCCGGTCCTCGGCGAGGCGTACGTCCTCGACCCGGCCGCGGTGATCGCGCGGCTGCGCGAGAGCGACCCCGTGCACTTCGTCCCCGGGCTCGGCCTCTGGCTGGTGACGCGCTACGACGACGTGCGCCGGCTGTTCACCGACCCGGACGTGACCAACGACCCGCGCGCCCACGAGCACTACGTGGCACCGCCCGAAGGGTCGTTCATGCGCTGGGTGTCGGACCACGGGCTGTTCGCGCTGCCGCCCGAGGAGCACGCGCGCGTGCGCCGGCTCGTGTCGGCGGCGTTCACGCCGCGGGCGATCGCGCGCATGGAGTCGCAGGTGCTCGAGGTGATCGAGCAGCTCGTCGCACCCGTGCGCGGGCGGCGCGGCGTCGTCGACCTCATGGCGGAGGTCACCGATCCGATCCCGAACGCGGTGATCAGCCGGATCACCGGCGTCGCGGCGCCGGGCGGCGAGGAGCTGCGCTTCCGCCAGCTCGCACAGGAGACCATCCGCGGCTTCTTCTCCTTCGCCGACCCCGACGCGAAGCAGCGCGGCGCGGACGCGTTCATGCAGCTTGCCGCGTGGGTGCGCGAGGTCGCGGCGCAGCGGCGGCGCGCGCCGCGCGAGGACCTGATCACGGATCTCGTCCGCGCGAGCGATCGCGGCGAGGCGATGAGCGACGACGAGATCGTCATCCTGGTCGCGGGGCTGATCGGTGCGGGCAGCGAGACGACCGCGATCGGCGGTGTGGTCTCGCTGCGCACCCTGCTCGAGCACCCCGACGTGCTGGAGCGCCTGCGGCGCGACCGGAGCCTCGTGCCGGCCGCGGTGAACGAGATCCTGCGCTTCGGCTTCGGCGGCGGCGCGGGTCTGCCGCGCTACGCGGTGCGCGACTTCGAGCTGCGCGGCAAGACGATCCGCAAGGGCCAGATGCTCATGCTGTCGTTCACGGGCGCGCACCGCGACGGAAGCGTCTTCCCCGACCCCGACCGCTTCGACCTCGACCGCGACACCGCCGACCTGACGATCTTCGGCCACGGGCCGCACTACTGCCTGGGCGTGCACCTGGCGCTCGCCGAGCTGCGCGGCGTGGTCGATGCGGCGCTCGACTTCCTGCCGCCCGGCGCGCGGCTGCGCGACGACTTAGTCGAGTGGCAGCGCATGGTGTTCTTCCGCCGCCCGCTGAACCTGCCGGTCGACTTCGGGAGCTAGCCAGGACGGTCGCGCTCCCCATGGACCAGCGCACGCCGCTCCTCTGGCACATCCCGCTCTCGCACTACAACGAGAAGGTCCGCTGGGCGCTCGACTACAAGGGCATCGCGCACCGCCGCAAGGTGCTCGGCGCCGACTACCTGATCCGCGCGTGGCGCGCGACGGGGCGCGGCACGCTGCCCATCCTCTTCCTCGACGGCCGCGCGATCGGCGACTCGACGCATATCATCGCTGCGCTCGAGGAGCGCCATCCCGAGCCGCCGCTGTACCCGCGTGAGCCGGCCGCGCGCCAGCGCGCGCTCGCGATCGAGGACGAGCTCGACGAGCGCCTCGGCCCCGCGCTGCGCGCGGCCGTCGTCACGCCGCTGTTCCGGCACGATCCCGACGTCGCGCTGCGTGCCTTGACGACCGGCATGCCGGACGGGGCCTACCGGATGCTGCGCCCGATCGTCCGGATCTTCCCGACCTACTACCGCCTGCGGCACGGGATCAGCGACGCGAGCCTCGAGGCCGACCGCGCCACGGTCGGCGCGGCGCTCGATCGGATCGAGCAGGAGCGGCAGGGCCGTGCCTACCTCGTCGGCGATCGGTTCACCGTCGCCGACCTGACGGCGGCCGCCATGCTGTCGCCCGTGCTGCAGCCGCCCGAGATCCAGTACCCGCTGCGCGTCGAGTGGCCGCCGTATCTGCGCGACTACCGCGCCCGCCTGCTGCAGCATCCGGCCGCGCAGTGGGCGGCCGGCATCTACCGGCTGCATCGCGGACGCTCGGCGGAGATCCCGCGACGGTCCACGACCGCGTAGCTTTTCTCGCCGCGCTGTCGAGGCAAAAGACGTCTTCGCTCGTTGGCCCAGGGCACGCGGCGGCGTATACCGCGTACGATGGCTTCGCACGGACCCGACCGTCGCTGAAGGCGCGGAAGAAGCCGTGAGGGTGCGCGACGCCGGCGAGACGCTCGAGCAACGCATCGCGCGCCTCGTCCGCGAGGAGGTCGCGATCGTGCCCTACGATCCGGCGTGGCCGGAGACGTTCCGGGCGGAGAAGGAGCACCTGCTGTCCTGCCTGCCGCGGGAGCTCGTGCGCCGCATCGAGCACTTCGGCAGCACGGCGGTCCCGGGTCTCGCGGCGAAGCCCATCGTCGACATGCTGGTCGAGGTGAGCGACCTCGAGGCGACGAGAAGAACCATCGCACCGATCCTCGAAGCGCAGGGATACGACTACCTCTGGCGCCCGACCCACGGCGACGACGGACCGCCGTTCTACGCCTGGTTCATCAAGCGCGACCCGCGAAGCGGCGTCCGCACGCACCACGTCCACATGGTGGAGCGAACGAGCGCGTTCCGCGAGCACTGGGACCGGCTGCTGTTCCGCGACTACCTGATCGGCCACCCCGAGCTGGCGAGGGAGTACGAGGCGCTGAAGCTCCGACTGGCCGGCTCGGCACGCGATCGCGTCGCCTACACGGAGGGCAAGACGGAGTTCATCGTCGGGGTCACGGAGCAAGCGAGGCGCGAGCTCGGCGCGGGCTCCTGAGCGCGGAGCGTCGAGCCGATATCTTGATGGCTCGGCGAGGAGGATGACGATGCGGATGACGGGCGCGCGTTCGAGTGAGGTCACGGGAAGTATCGCACCTGCGGGGTCGCGGACGCTGCTGGCGCTGCACGCGCTGGCCGCCTGCGTCGCCGGGTGTGTCGCCGCCGCGTGCGGCCCGAGCGACGACCCGGCGCCGACCGTCGGCGCGCCGGCGCCGATCGCGATGACCGTCGTCAACCAGGTCCCGATCCCCGCGCCGTGCATGGGCGCGTCGCTGACCTTCTTCGAGGGCACGACGCCGGTCGACGTCCCCTACCAGTCGCAGAAGACCGTGCAGGTGGCGCAGCTGTTCGGCGTCTACCAGATCGGCTTCCAGGTGAACGGCTGGTACTGGCGGAGCTGCACGTCGCCGGGCGACTGCCCCAATCCCAGGAACTGCCAGAACCCGGACAACGCGGGGCAGGTGGCGGTCGAGATCGCCGCCGACTGCTCGACCGCGACGCTGGTCCAGAACTTCTCGGCCTTCACCTGCGACGCGATGGTGCCGAACGCGAGCCAGGCGGTGACAATCACGCTGCAGAGCGCGAGCCCGTGCACGGTGGTCGTCGCGCCGACGTCGAGCGTGCTGACGCCGACCGATCAGTGCTGCAGCTGCGCGAGCTGCTCGGGAAGCCAGATCCCGGCCGGGCAGGTCCCGCACTGTCAGTAGCCCGCCGCACCGCGCCGGCAGACCAGGCGATCGCAGGGTCCACGGCCTCGCGGTCGCGCGAGCGGGGGGGCCGCTCGTTGCCCGCGCGTCATCCCTCGGATACCACCCGGGCATGCAGACCTACGATCGGCTCTTCATCGGCGGCGAGTGGCAGGCTCCGAGCACGACCGAGACCATCGACGTCATCTCGCCTTCGACCGAGGAGGTCGTCGCACGTGTTCCGGCCGGGAAGGCGGCCGACATCGACCGCGCCGTCGCCGCGGCGCGCGCGGCGTTCGACCGCGGCCCCTGGCCGCGCCTGACGGTCGCCGAGCGGGTCGACTGGATGCGGAAGCTCTCCGCCGGCCTGCAGGCGCGCATGAACGACGTCGCGCAGGCGGTCACGACGGAGATGGGCTGCCCCATCACCGTGTCGACGATGGCGCAGGCGCTGCCGCCGGGGATGGTGCTCGACAAGTACGCCGAGATCGCGAGCACACATCCCTTCGAGCAGGACCGGGCGGGGCTCTTCGGCCGCGTCATCGTGCGCCAGGAGCCGGTCGGCGTGTGCGGCCTCATCGTGCCGTGGAACTTCCCGCTCGCGATCATCGCCTTCAAGCTCGGGGCGGCGCTCGCCGCCGGCTGCACGACCGTCGTCAAGCCGGCGCCCGAGACGCCGCTCGACGCCTACATCCTGGCCGAGGTCTGCGAGCAGATCGGCTTTCCGAAGGGCGTCATCAACGTCGTCGTCGCGGGCCGCGAGGACAGCGAGCACCTCGTCAAGCATCCGGGCGTCGACAAGATCTCGTTCACCGGCAACAGCCAGGTCGGACGGAGGATCGCGAGCATCTGCGGCGAGCAGCTCAAGCGCTGCACGCTCGAGCTCGGCGGCAAGTCGGCGGCGATCGTCCTCGAGGACGCGGATCCGGGGAAGGTCGTCCCCGGGCTCGTGCCGAACGGCATCCTGAACAGCGGGCAGGCCTGCGCCGCCCAGACCCGGCTTCTCCTCCCGAGGAGCCGCTACCGCGAGTACGTCGACGCGATCGGCGACTTCATGCGGACGGTGCCGACCGGCGACCCGATGGACCCGGCGGTGCAGCTCGGCCCGCTGGTCGCCGAGCGCCAGCGCGCGCGCGTCGAGGGCTACATCAAGAGGGGTCGCGACGAAGGCGCGCGCCTCGTCGTCGGCGGCGGCCGCCCGGCGGGGCTGCCGAAGGGCTGGTACGTCGAGCCGACGCTCTTCGCCGACGTCGAGAACGAGATGACGATCGCGCGCGAGGAGATCTTCGGACCCGTCCTGGTCGCGATCCCGTACGACTCGCAGGAGGACGCGGTGCGGATCTCGAACGAGTCCGACTACGGGCTCTCGGGCTCCGTGTGGACCACCGACGTCGAGCGCGGGATCGAGATCGCGCGCCAGGTGCGGACGGGCACCTACAACGTGAACGGCTTCATCATCGACTTCGGCTCGCCCTTCGGCGGCTTCAAGGCTTCCGGCATCGGCCGCGAGTTCGGGCCCGAGGGCATCGCGTGCTTCAGCGAGTACAAGAGCATCGCGATCTTCGCTTGACGCGAGGCGACGGGCCGGGGAGCTCGCTCCCCGGCCCGTGATGCTGCGCGCCCGCGGCGCGCCTCACGCGTTCGGCTTGTCGCCCTTCGCCGCCGCCTTGCGCATCTCCTCGAGGCGGTCGATGAGCCCCATCCGCTCGACGCCCACCGAGCCCGGCAGGCGCTGCTCGATCTCCTCTGGCGTCCAGCGCCCTTCCTTGAACATGGCGCGCGTCTCGACCGGCTGGTTCCACACGGCGATCTTGCCGCCGGACACCGTGTACACCTGGCCCGTGACGTGGCGGGCCTTGTCGCTCAGTAGGAAGACGACCATCGGCGCCACGTCCTCGGCGTCGCCGATGCCGCCGATCTCCATCGGCACGTTGGCGCTCATGCGCGTGCGGGCGACCGGCGCGATGCAGTTGGCGGTCACGCCGTAGCGGTGCATGCCGGCGGCGGCGCTGCGCACCAGCGAGACGATGCCGCCCTTCGCGGCCGAGTAGTTCGCCTGCGCGACGGAGCCCGCGTACGCGCCCGAGGTGAAGCCGATCAGCGTGCCGCTCTTCTGCTCGCGCATCGCCGCGGCGGCGGCGCGGAACACGGTGAACGTGCCCTTCAGGTGCGTCGCGAGCACGGGGTCCCAGTCGTCCTCGCCCATGTTGAACAGCATGCGCTCGCGCAGGATGCCGGCGACGCAAACGACGCCGTCGATCCGCCCGAAGCTGTCGATCGCCGTCTTGACGATGCTGGCGCCGCCTTCCATGGTCGCGACGGACTCGGCGTTCGCCACCGCCTTGCCGCCCGCCTGCTCGATCTCGGCCACCACCGAGTTGGCGACCTCGCTCGTCGGCTCCTTGCCGTCGATCGAGACGCCGTAGTCGTTGACCACGACCTTCGCGCCGGCGGCGGCGCACGCGAGCGCGACGGCGCGGCCGATGCCGCGGCCGGCGCCGGTGACGGCGATCGACTTCCCTTCGAGGTACCTGCTCACTTCTCGACTCCTCCTTGCGTTGCTTGCGGGTTGGACCGTGCTCGACGCGCTACTGCGCCGTGAAGCCGCCGTCGACGACGAACTCGGCGCCCGTCGCGAACGACGAGTCGTCGCTCGCGAGGAACAGCGCCATCCGGGCGATCTCGGCGGGGTCGGCCTTGCGCTGCAGCGGGTGGTGGCGCATCGAGTCGCGGAATTCGTCCGGGATCATGCGCAGGATCGGCGTGTCGGTGACGCCGGGGCAGATGCAGTTGGCACGGATATTGTGCTTGGCATAGGCGACGGCGGCCGACTTGGTCAGCAGGATGACGCCCGCCTTCGACGCGCAGTACGCGGGGAACGCCGCCGCGCCGACCAGCCCCGAGACCGACGCCGTGTTGACGATCACGCCGCCGCCCGAGTCGAGCATCGCCTGGATGCCGTACTTCATGCCGAGGAAGACGCCGCGCAGGTTCACCGCGACGATGCGGTCGAAGTTCTCGACGCTGCAGTCGGCGAGTGCGGCGTAGTCGCCGCCGATGCCGGCGTTGTTGAACAGGACGTCGAGGCGTCCGTGCTGCTCGACGGCGAGCTCGATCAGCGCACGGACCGACTCGGCGTCGGTGACGTCGACGCGCCGCGCATGGGCACGGCCGCCGGCGGCCGCCGCCCGGCGGACCGTCTCCTCGGCGCCCGCGAGGTCGACGTCGGCGACGACCACCGTTGCGCCCTCGGCGGCGAACAGCAGCGCGCTCGCCCGCCCGATGCCGGACGCGGCGCCGGTCACGATTGCGATCTTGTCGTCGAGCTTGCCCATCGATCGGCCGCCGATCGGAGCCGGCCGAGGGAGCGGCCGCCGACGCGATCGAGCGACCGACCGTAGAACGAGCAGGGCTGTGGCCGCAAGCTGTCGCTTGCGCCGGCGACGCCCCGCTCGGCGCGACGCGTCGCTGGCGGCGACGCTGCGCCGCGACGCCTAGGCGGCGTCGACGACCGGCGTGCCGGCGGCGCGCGGCACCAGGCCCGCCGGGACCGGCTGTCCGGCGTCGACGTAGCTCTGCACGGCGAGCCGGATGAGGTCGTTCTCGAGGTGCGTGCAGAACTTCGCGAGCCCCTCGGCGGTGTCGGCGTCGGGCGGCACGAGGTAGGGTCCGCGCAGGTAGTACCGGATCACGTTGAACGGCAGCGGGATGGCCATCCGGTCCCACGTCCGGAGGCGCACGCACCGCCGGTACCAGGTGCGCACGAGCGCGATCGGCTTGCCGCACTCGCGCGCGATCACGACGCCGCCGCTCTTCATGCGATACGGCGGACCCTTCGAGCCGTCGACGGTGAGGCCGTAGATCACCATCGGCGTCGCCCGCATGTGGGCGATCATCTCGTCGAGAACGCCGCTGCGGCGGCGGGTCGGTCCGCTGCTCGAGCCGCCGCGGAAGACGACGTAGCCGCAGCGCTCCAGCATCCGGCTGATGACCTCGCCCGACTCGCCGACGCTGGCGAGGGTGTGCCCTCGGATGCCGGCGTGCGGATACCCGAACGCGACGGTGAAGACCTCCTCGTGCCACAGCAGCGCGACCGCGCCGTCGTGCCGTCGCGCGATGTCGTTCAGGACGAAGCTCTCGCGCCCCTCGATGCGGCTCGTCGCCCACACCAGGCGCATGTAGAGCACGTAAAGAGCGGGCACGACGGCCGCGGCGAGCCGCGCGAGCGGCTTCGAGAACAGCGGCCGCACCCACGTGCGGACGGCGCTCCGGAACGGGCCGCGTCTGCGCGGGGTGACGCCGTCCGCCATCGCGTCAAGTCGCCACGTCGGTCGTGAGGGGTCGGGAGAGAGCGCTCGCCGTCGGCACCGGGAGCGAGCCACGGAGGCTCGCTCCCGAGCGCGCTCAGTACCGGCGCGGGCGCCCGCCGCCGAAGGAGCTGCGTCCGCCGCCGCCACCCCCGCCGCGCGGCCGGTCCTCACGAGGCTTCGCCTCGTTGACGGTCAATGCGCGGCCGCCATGCTGCTGGCCGTTCAATGCGTCGATCGCGGCCTGGGCCTCGTCGCCGTTGCTCATCTCGATGAAGCCGAAGCCGCGGCTGCGGCCCGTGTCGCGGTCGCTGACCACGGTCGCGCTCTCGACGGTGCCGAACTCGGCGAACATGCGCTCGAGGGCCGACGAGTCGACGCTGAAGGCGAGATTCCCCACGTACAACTTTCTGCTCATGATTCCTTCTCCTAGCTTTCCTGCGAAATTCGTCGCGGCCCTGGTTTGACTTTCAAGCCGCCATTGAAAGAGGCCGCTCTTCGGGGCCCACGAAGGCAGGACGGACGATCCAAGCGTTCGTCCGGGCAGGAATCATGCTGCGCCGTACGCGACTCGTTCGACGAACCAACCGCCTTTCTCAATAGCACGCGATCGCCACCTGCACACCGGCCAAACGAAAAAAATCCGGCCCGCCCCTGGGGGCCGCGGGCGTGCGTCATCGCGCGGTGGACGGCAGCCGAGCCGGGAGCTATCCTGATCTCGACTCCGCTGGTCTTTCGCGCGCGGCTCCCACGATTGCGACCCGCCGAGCGATGCATTTCGCATCCATCGTTCTTCTCGAGGGCCTACGAGGGTAGTGGCACGGACCGCACCGGCTCATGAGGCGGCCGTACCGAGACGCCCTTGCCGAAGGGAGGCAAGAAATGAGCTTCTACGTGCCGCGGAGACGAACGGCGGCTCCCAAGGAGGTCCCCGTGCGCCAGCTCCTCGTGGGGTCTTCGCTCAACGCCACCTGCCGGAAGTGCAAGGGGAAGACCGAGCATCTGGTGGTCGCCAAGGTCGGCGTCAAGCCCAGCCGCGTCGAGTGCACCGTCTGCAAGGACATTCACGACTACGCGGTGCCGGCGCCACGGCGGTCGGCGGAGCGGCTCGCGGCCGACCCTTCGTGGGCGGACGCGATGCTGGCAGCGACCGGTGAAGCCGCGCCCTATTCCGCGGGCGGAAGCTACCGCGTCGGTGCCCGCGTCAATCATGCCTCGTTCGGCGAAGGCATCGTGATGCGGCACTCGAGCTCGACCGTGTGCGAGGTCCTGTTCGAATCGCGGACGATCAAGCTCCTCATGGCGCCGGTTCCTCGCGGCTTCGAGCCGCCCGCGCCGTCCGCGTCGCGAGCGTCAGTAGGCCGGCGCCGGCGCTTCGGCTGACACGCGCCGTCTCGCGCGCCGGCTCCCGGCCCGTCGCCCAGGGCGCGCTACAGCCGGCCCGTGAGCAGCAGGATCAGCACGATCAGCAGGACGATGCCGCCGATTCCGTATCCGTAGTACATGCTCCGTACCTCCTGCGAGGCAACATCGAGCAAGCGACATGCCCCCCGGCGGATACGAGACGCGCGCTCGGCTGTCGACGATCGAGCCATGACGAACACCGTGGCTGGCAGCCGTTCCTGCGCTTGGCGCCTGTAAAGCTGACACGGGCGTGCGCGCGCTCGCACGGAGCGGTCACACCGCGGCAGCGTACGGCGGCGCCGGGTCGTACTCCATGAAGCGCTGCACGCCGCGCGCGAACTCGGGGCCGTGCAGCTCGCCGACGAGCCACAGCGCCATGTCGATGCCCGCCGAGACGCCGGCCGCGGTGACGACGTTGCCGTCGCGCACGTAGCGGCGGCCCTCGAGCACGGTCACGTCTCCCATCTCGCGCAGCGCGTCGAGCATCGACCAGTGCGTCGTCGCGCGCCGTCCGGCGAGGAAGCCCGCCCGGTGCAGGACGAGCGCGCCCGTGCAGACGCTCGTCACCCACCGGCAGCGCGCGCCGACCTCGCGCAGCCAGGCGAGCAGCAGCTCGTTGTTCATCTCGCGCCGCGTGCCGATGCCGCCCGGGATCAGGACGACGTCGAGCGGCGGCGCGTCGGCGAGCACGTGGTCCGGGACGACGCGCAGGCCCTTCGCGCAGCGCACCGGCTCCGCGCGCTCGGCGAGCAGCACGACGCGGTCCGTGCCGTTGCTCTGCGCCGCCATGGTGAACACCTCCCACGGACCGACGAAGTCGAGCTCCTCTGCGTCTTCGAACGTGACGATGCCGATGGTCGCTCCCATGCCTGCCTCCTGGGCTGCAGCATGACGCCCCACCCCGTGTGGCCGCAAGGACGAAGTACTCGCAGTTTCGGCCATACCGGCTCGCGCGGCGGGCGGACCATGAACGGCATTGTGGAGGCTGCGCGGACGGGACTAGCTTCCGCGCATGGTGCACGGGTCGCGCAGCGCCGTCCTGGCGGCGGCCCTCGCCACGGCGCTCGGCGCGCTCGCCGGCGGCTGCGCCGGCGAGGACCCGCGCGTCCGTACGATCGACGCGATGGAGCTCCACCTCGGCGCCGCGCCTTCGCCCCCCGCCGGGGATGCCGGCTGGCAGCGCGTCGCTCTGCCCGACCTGTGGCTCCTCGGGCGGCGCGCCGAGCACGTCGAGGGCTGGTACAGAGCGCGCTTCACGCTCGAGCAGCGTCCCGACCGGCCGTGGGCCGTCTACCTTCCCTGGGTCGCGATGAACCCCGCCGTCCACGTCAACGGCAGCCTGGTGGGTGACGGCGGCTCGTTCGCGGAGCCGGTGAGCCGCAACCGCAGCCGCCCGCTGCTGTTCGTCGTCCCGAGCGGGCTCCTGCACGAGGGCGACAACGCGCTCGACGTCCGCTTGAAGGTCGACCCCGCCTCGCCCGGCATGCTCGGGCGCCTTCACGTCGGCCCCGCCGACGCGCTGCGCCCGAGGTGGCAGCTGCGCCACTTCTTCCAGGTCACGGTGCTGCAGGCGATCGCCGCGTGCACGCTGGCGCTCGCGCTGCTCATGGTCGTTCTCTACTCGAAGCGCGACCCCACCGACGCGCCGCGCTGGTTCATCCCCGCGATCGCGCTCTGGCCGCTCGCGATCGCCGACGCGTTCGTGCGCGACCCGCCGATGTCCACGCGAGCCTGGGAGTGGCTCGGGGTCGCCGTGACGTCGACCATCGTGGTCGCGCTCGTCCTGGGCTTTCACCGCGCGCTCCGCCTGCAGCGACGGCGCCTCGAGATCACGCTCGTCGCGACGGAGCTCGTCGCCGCCTCGGTCGCGGCGGCCGTGCCGACCCTCTACGCCTTCGCGGTGCTGCTCATCTGGTCGACGGTCAACGCCGCGATCGGCGGCTACGTCGTCGTGCTGATGGCGCTCGCGAGCCGCGAGCGCCGCGTGCGCCATCCGTGGGTGCTGCGCGTGGTGTGCGTCATCGCGGTGCTGATCCTCGCGCACGACCTCGCCTCGACCGTCGCGCTCAAGCCCCTGCTCGGCCTGTGGATGACGCCGTACCTCGCTTCCGGAACGGTGCTCTTCACCGGCTGGACCATGGTGAGCGACGTCGCGATCGCGCTCGACGACGCCCAGCGGCTGAACCGCGAGCTCGAGCAGCGGGTCCGCGACAAGCACGACGAGCTCGAGCGCAACTACGCGCTGCTGCGCCGGCTCGAGCGCGACCGGGCGGTGAGCGAGGAGCGCGACCGCATCATGCGCGACATGCACGACGGCATGGGCGGGCAGCTCGTCTCGACGCTGGCGCTGGTCGAGAGCGGGCGGGGCACCACGAAGGACGTCGGCGACGCGCTGCGCGACGCGCTCGAGGACCTGCGCCTCGTCATCGACTCGCTCGAGCCGGTCGAGGACGACCTCGGGGCGACGCTGGGCATGATCCGCCAGCGCCTCGAGCCGCGCCTCGAGCGGCACGGCATCCGCTTCGACTGGCAGGTCGGCGACCTCCCCGCCCTGCCCGGCTTCGGCCCCGAGCGCGCGCTGCAGACCCTGCGCGTCGTGCAGGAGGCGGTGACCAACGCCGTCAAGCATGCACATGCCCGCACGGTCGCGATCCGTACGGGGGTGGCGGCGTACGACGGGCGGGAAGGCGTCTACGTCGAAGTGTGCGACGACGGCGACGGCTTCGACCTCGCACGTGTCGACGGCGACGGGCGCGGCCTCGCCAACATGCAGCGTCGCGCCGCGGTGCTCGGCGGCCGGCTCGTCATCACGTCGCGCGCCCCGACGGGGACCGTCGTCCGGCTGTGGCTTTGCGGACCGACGGGGTCTGAGCGGCCTACTCGTCGAGCTTGACGATGCCGAGCTGCAGCGCCTCGTACACCGCCTCGCCGCGCGAGTGCACCTCGAGCTTGCGGTAGATGTTGCGCACGTGCGAGGTGATCGTGCTCTCGGCGACACCCGTCAAGCGCGCCGCCTCCGCATAGCTGAAGCCCTTGACGATCAGCCGCAGCACCTCGTTCTCGCGGTCGGTGAGGCGCGGCTTCGTCGCATCGTCGGCCGACTCGGCCTCGAGCGCATGGAAGCGCTTCAGGAAGTAGCGCGCGATCTGCGGGCTGATCGGCGAGCCGCCCGCGACCAGGTCGAGGACGGAGCGCGCGATGTACTCCGCCGAGCCGTCCTTCAGGAGGTAGCCGAGCGCGCCCGCCTCGATCGCGGCGACGACGTGCTTCTCGTCGCCGAACACGGTGATCACCATGCACTGCGTCGGCAGGCCGCGCCGGCGCACCTCGCGGATGAGCTCGACGCCGTCGCCGTCGGGTAGGCCGAGGTCCGTGAGCAGGACGTCCGGGGTCGCCGCGTCGAGCGCCCGCCGCGCCTCCGCGCACGTCGCGGCCGCGGCCTGCAGCGCGAGCGACTCGTGCGCCGCGATCGCGTCGGCGAAGCGCTCGCGCGTGTTGCGCTCGTCCTCGACCAGCAGGACCTTGTGCACGGCCGCCACGGCCCGGCCCTACGATGGGTCGGCCGTACGTCGCCATCCCCAGAACCGGGGAGAGCGGCCGGCCGGCGCGCCGTGCGGCGTCAGGGGAGCGGCTCCCACACGGGCAGCATCACGCGCTCCGTGAGCGGCCGGAAGACGACGCGGACGCGCATCCCGATCCGCATCTCCTCGGGCGTGCAGTGCACCATGTAGCCGACCAGGCGCGGTCCCTCGTCGAGCTCGACCACCACCATCACGTGGGGCAGCATGTGGCGGAACGCGGGCAGGAAGGGCTCCTGGCCGACGAC
>JBFMAS010000663.1:0-4110 GCA_040755575.1 Thermodesulfobacteriota bacterium | reverse complement strand
GTCGCAATCCACGTGGTAGGTCTGCGCCGGCGTCGGTCCGAGCGATCCCAGGATTTTCACGTCGTCGTCGTCACTGGTGCCGTTGTCGAAGGCGGTGTTGTCGTACACCCGGTGATCGACGCCGTCCGTCACGCGGACGCCGCTGCTGATGCTGCCCTGGATCCGGTTGTTCTGCACGAGGAGCCCGACCACCGCTCGGTTGCCGCCGTCGTGCGGACCGAGCTTGACGCCCTGCACGGCTCGCTTGATCCTGAAGCCGTCGATCGTGTGGAAGCTGTGGCTGATGACGAAGCCGTTCCTGCCGGCGGGCGGCCGCACGACGGCTCGGCCCGGAACCGCCGAGCGGAGGACGATGGGAGCATTCGTGCTGAAGCCGTCGCGCTTCGACTCGACGCTCTCCCGGTAGGTGCCGGCGCCGACCACGACCGTGTCGCCGCCCTCGGCGTGGAACACGGCCCTGGTGATGGTCTTCCACGGCGTGGCGGCGCTCTGCGCCTCGGCAGGCGTGCGCAGGTCGTCGCCGGTCGCGGCATCGACGTGGTAGGTGAGGCCCAGCGCGAGGGCCACGCTCGGCGCGGCGAGGAGGCCTAGAGCCGGTCCCAGGACGGCAGCCAGGCGTCCCGGACCTGCACGCTGCCCGCAACGCGTGCGCGCTGCACGGCCCTCTCCTCGCGTCGCTCGCATCGGAGCCGAACGTCCGGCGGCAGCATCGAGGGCCGGGACGACGGTCGAGAGGATGAACCAGAGCGCTGCTGCATGGTCAGTCCTCTGCCTGCCGCGGACGCGCGGAGCTTAGTCGCCGTCGAGAGGCGAAGATAGGGCCTACGCCGGAAAGGTGCCGCAGGGGCGACGCCGACCGCATCGCGGGGCTCCGCTCCCGCGTGGCTCAGCGCAGCTCGTCGCGCGAGTAGCCGAGGATCGTGCGCGCGATGATGAGCTGCTGGATCTGGCCCGTGCCCTCGTAGATGTCGGTGATCCGCACGTCGCGGAACCACTTCTCGAGGAGGTGCTCGCGCGACACGCCGAGCGGACCGAGGATCTCGATGCAGCCCTGCGTGATCCGGCGCACCGCCGAGCCCGCCTTCGCCTTGCAGATCGACGACTCGAGGTTGTTCGGCTGGCCGCGGTCCGCGAGCCACGCGGCGCGCATCACGGTCAGCATCGCCGCCTCCTGCAGGGCCTCGAGCTCGAGCAGCTTCTGCGCGGGGGCGCTCTGCGCCGCCATCCCGGCGCCGAAGCGCACCTCGATGCCCGCCTTCTTGAGCTCGTCGCGCGTGAAGTCGAGCGCCGCCTGCGAGATGCCGAGGCCGATCGCCGCCACCGCGGGGCGCGTCATGTTGAAGGTCTTCATGACGCCGCGGAAGCCGCCCGAGCTCTCCTTCGGGATGCTCTCGTCGCCGCCGAGCAGGTTCTCGCGCGGGATGCGGCAGTTGTCGAAGACGTAGGCCGCGGTGTCGTCGGCGCGGATCCCGAGCTTCTTCTCCTTGCGCACGACGACGAAGCCGGGCGTGCCCTTCTCGACCAGGAACGACTTGATGCCGGCGCGGCCGGCCGTCGGATCGACCGTCGCCCAGGCGACGACGCCTTCCGCGCGGCAGCCGGTGGTGACGAAGATCTTCTCGCCGTTCAGCACCCAGTGGTCGCCGTCCTTGGTGGCGGTGGTCTTGACGCGTGACGGGTCCGAGCCGCAGCCGGGCTCGGTGATCGCCATCGCGAGCGTCAGGTGGCCCCACCTCTGCTGCTGCTCCGGCGTGCCGGCGGCGCGGAGCGCCGCGTTGCCGAGGCCGCCCGACGGGCGGCGCAGGCGCACCGAGTAGTCACCCCAGGTCTGCGCCGCCGTGATCAGCATGCCCATCACGTTCATGCCGCTGTCGTCGAGGTCACGGCCGCCGAGCAGCGAGTAGAAGCCGGGGCGGTCCTTCGCCTCGGGGAGCTGATCGGGCGGGAACTCCTCCTCGTGCTCGTCGTAGTGACGCGCGTACTTGCGCGCGATCAGCGACTCCTCGCGCACGGCGTCGAGGACCTTCTCATCGTTCTCGCTCAGCGTGAAGTCGATCATGATGCTCTCCTCAGACCGCCGCCGTGCCTTCGAGGACGCCCAGCGTGCGCGCGTGGCGGTACCACATCTCGACGGGATGCTCGCGGATGAAGCCGTGCCCGCCGAGCACCTGGATGCCGTTGTCGGCGATCTTCATCGCCTGCTCCGCGACGTAGCTGCGCGCGAGGTGCGCCGCTCGCGTCGCGTCGCGCCCCTGCTCGAGCTCGCTCGCCGCCTTCCACACCATCCAGCGCATCGCGTCGGTCTCGATCGCCATGTCGGACAGCATGAACGCGATCGCCTGCTTGCGCGCGATCGCCTCGCCGAAGGCGACGCGCTCCTTCGCATACGGGATCGCGTACTCCAGCACCGCGCGCGACAGCCCGACGAGCGTCGCCGCGAGCGCCGTGCGCGACGTGGCGAGAAGCCGCGCGTAGTCGAAGCCGCGCGGCCCGCCGATGCGGTCCTCGTGCGGAACCTCGACACCGTCGAGCTCGAGGCCCGCGAACGGCACGGCGCGGAGCCCGAGCGTCGGCTCGGCCGCGGTGACCGTCAAGCCCGACGCGTCGCGCGGCACGACGAACGCACAGGCGCCCGCGAAGCCCCCGCGCGGTTCGTCCGCGCCCCGCGCGACGACCAGGAAGTGGCTCGCGTCCGCGGCGAAGGGGACGAAGCTCTTGCGGCCGCGCAGCAGGAAGCCGTCGCCGCGCGGCTCGGCCGTCGTCGCGAGCGCGAGCGGGTCGAACGCCGGCTGCGGCTCGACGAGCGCGACCGAGGCGACGTGGAAGTCGCGGCCGCAGAGCTGCGGCAGGAAGCGCTGCTGCTGCTTGACGCTCGCCTGCTCGACCAGCGTCATCGCGAACAGCGCCGGGGCGAGCGTCGCGAGCGCGAGGCCGGCGTCGCCCGCGCCGAGCTCCTCGAGGAGCAGCGCCCCGGTCAGCGGCGAGCGCGGCGCGCCGCCGCCGCCGCACGACTCCGGGACCTGGCTCGCGATGAGGCCGAGCTCCCAAGCCGCGCGCAGCACGTCGGCCGGCGCGGCGCTCTCCTCGTCGGCGTCGCGGGCGCGGGTCCGCAGCACCTCGGCCGCGAACTCGCGGGCCGTGTCGCGGACGAGGGCCTGCTCCTCGGTGGGCTCGAATGAGATCATGGGGCGTCTCCTGCGGCGGGCTGCCGGGGGGTACCGATCGACCGGTCGGTCTTACGCTGGATACTGCACTGGCAATGCACAAACAAGGGGGCGCCCGGCGCGTCGCTGCGCAAATTCGTTGGCCGCGGCGGGGGCGCGGTCTATAGCTTTCCGACGAGGGGCCGATAGCAACCGTGGTCACGGGCCGCAGGACGGTGGGGCGAGGGGTGACGGTGGGCGCAAGATCGGACGGACCCGAGGGATTCGCGTCGCGGATGCTGGCGGCGCTGTTCCCGCTCGCGCAGGCGCTGCGCGCCAACCGGGCGCTGCGGCTGCGGCGCCCCGAGATGGATGCCGCCTCGCCGGTGTTCCGCGACACCGACGTCGCGCACTGGCAGGCCGCGCTCGAGTCCTCGCCGTCGCTCGGGACGGTGATCGACCAGGTCTACGAGCACGAGGCGGCGCACTGCACGGCCGTTGCCGGCAAGGCCCAGCGCGCGCTGGCCACCGCCGCGGTGGTGCTCGGCATCCTCGCGCTGACCGTGACGCTGCCGGCGATCGGCCAGATGTTCGCGGTGTCGCCGTGGTTCCTGGTCGCCGCGCTGTACGCGTTCGCGGCGCTGTTCGGCGCCGTCCGTGCCGTGCGGCTCGACCGCTTCCTGCACGTCGAGCTCGACGCGCTCGCCGAGCCGCTCGACGAGGCACGCAACGCGCGCGGCGAGGCGGCGTGCGGGCTGCTGCTGCTGCACGTGCGCTCGCGACGCGCGGCCGCCGTGCTGCACAACCGCGTCGTCGCGCAGGCGGCCGGCAACCTCGCCGACGCGACGTTCGCGAGCCTGCGCAACGCGTTCATCGCGATCCTGCTGTGGATGGTGTTCGACGTCGCCCCCGCAGCGCTCGCCTATTGAACGAGGGGACCCGTCCCCTCGCCCCGTCGGGCGAAGCC